>JBPOHH010000795.1:0-9059 GCA_052035765.1 Bacteroidota bacterium | reverse complement strand
GTACCATTACGTAACCAGAACAAACGACCTGCAACTGCAGAAGTTGTTCCGAAAGTTAAGTTTTGGAAAGTTACAAAGTCAGCTCCGTTGAGTTGAACAGCGTAGTTACTTGCACCTGTTGAAGGGTTCGGAGTGTTGATAATAACATTCGATACAGTACCAAAGTATGGTGATGCAGGATCAGGTAAAAATGTAACATTATTAACAGCACTACCACCGGGGATACCTGAAATAGTTTGTGCAGTCTGACCAATGAGGATTTGGTCGTTATAGGTTCCGGGACGAACACGGAATTCAACGGCACCAAGAAGACCACCGTAAGTGATAGCAGTACCAACATTTGTAAGGTTCGGGAACCATGGAGCAGCCGGAGCTGTCGATGCGCCACCAACATACACAATAGTTTTCAAGCCGGGCACACCAAGAGCCGGACCGACTGATGCTGAGAGAGAGTTATTATTCGGGTTCGAATCACCCGGACCGTTGGCACCTACTGCATTCGATAGAGTAATTGTCACATTGTATGGGTTGAGAGCGTCGGCAAGGGTAATGTTTGCAAGGAGGGGAAGCTTTACAAGCACTGTATTTCCTGGTGCTAATGGTCCTCCTAATGTCGGTGTAAAGCTCGTTGACCCACTTGTAGGACCTGTAAAGGTATAGGTAACGAGAATAGATGACAGAGCAGAACCGCTCAAGTTTGTGAGATTGAAACCAATATCATAGTTACCTGGTCCAATAGGAGGAGCAGCTGCAGTAGCTGATCCGGGTGCTGTCAATGCAAGACCACCGATAGTAGGATCTGGAAGTGGTGGTTGAATATTAACTACGTAATCTTCCCATTCACCCATCGCTGGGCCGGAACATGGGTCTGCTGGAATATTATATCCTGTATATCCGCCCCATTTTACACGCATTCTTGCTCTACCTGGATTAGCATTAGCAGGAAGTACGATGTTAAAATTTTGTGTTGAGACACCACCAGGGATATTAGTGTTTGAATAGATCGGAGACTCATTGAAAACTGCATTTCTATCCCAATCAATCCATACATATAAGAATCCTGCGCCATTTGTCCAATCTTGATTGATAGTTACACTCATTGAAGAAGCTATAGTCGCTACAATTGTCGGCTCACTAAAGCCCGAAGTAGAATAATCATTATTACCATTATTCGTAGCACAGCTAGAGGTTACATTATTTAATGGGCCCAAAGTTACTCCGGTTATTGCACCGCAACCATTGTAGTTTGGAAACCATGTTACAGGGAAACAATTTATTGCCGGTGCCTGCGAGACGGCAGTAGTTGGCGTAAAAACACTTGCTACTGCAAGTATCGTTAGCGCAACGTACAACTTTGATGCTTTTGCATGAAAGTATTTAATCAAATTCATAAAAATCTCCTAAAATAAAGGAAAAAACAGATAATTAAAATAAGTAATATTTAACATTGTAATAAAAAAAAAGGTATGCTCAAATTGAGTATTAGGTAGGATAGAAAACAGCCCGAATGAGCTTTTTTACTATGTAAATAAAATCCCAATAGAGACGAATCGCCCAATCAGCAACATCCATCGAAACAATTACAAATCAACACATTAGAATCTCTAACATGTATTAGACCTTCTGCTAGTCAAAAAAGTTCCACTGTTTATAAAAATAAATTTTTAATCTTTTTCGAGTCACACAAATTCAATTTACTAATATGCTTTCACTTACGCAAATACTTTTTGTTAATTTTCTATAGAATCTATAAAATTAACTGGGGGTAGGTTATAATTCTATGCAATGATTTTGGCAACATATATCCATAATTTAGGGCGTATTAAACGCTTATTTTTGCAACGGTGGAATCATATCACGTGAAGGTCGAAGACTATCTATTTTAAATAACATCTGCTTCATACACTTTTTCATATAAGTTATCGCAATAGCGGAATCTTCATTTTTTTTTCCTGTCATTACATTCTGCTGTTCAAATTCTGTTTTCATTTCATTCTGGAACTGCTCCACACATTTCTTGATTTCCGAGCCGTCACCGCTTGTTTTCTGGAGACATTCGCAGAAATTCTCACCGATGACCTTCCCTGTAGGAGTAGCACAAGAAGTGCTTATTAAACAGATTACAAGATATAAGTATGGTATTTTAATGTTAATGTTAATGTTAATGTTAATGTTAATTTTCATTTATATAACTAAGAGATGTAACGAATATTAAAGGCAAAGCTAAAAACATCGGCTACGTTATTTAGATTTTGATAATTAAAAGAATCAGCGATTTTACCTGCAATAATGATAAAATTGTATAGATAGGAGACGTCTGATTACAGCTACTAATAAGTTTCGTGTAAGAACAAACCTCTTCTTCTACGTTAAGGGAACAGGAAAGTGCTGGTCATCGAGCTGAGCCGAAATGATACCGTGTAATAATTATAGAATGATGCTTGGATGACACTGTACTGATATTCACGTTAATTTTGCTGGATGAATGTTACTGTTTTTTGGACTATATTTCCTTTGTAACAAACAACTGATTTTACTTCTGATGATAGAAGAATATCCAAAGAACTCTGTGACAAATAGCCCGAACCATAATGAAATTCATGAATTCTTGTTTTACCGTTTTTTAAGCGAATCAATGCATGCGTGTAACCGTCTTTTTCATCAATCTTCATAATTGAACTCTTTTTTTTGTCGACTTCCTTCTTGTATATTTTCAATGGAGCGGTATTATTTCCTACTAGTACATAGAAGTTTGAGTCCGCAGATGGGAGGGTAATAATACTTCGAGCGTCATATGGATTATAAAAACCGCTTTTTGATGAAAGTACGGATTCAAATTTCCCGTTCCCGTCACCTAGTAACATTAGTCCATCGCCACCATCATAGCGCCACATTTCTCGATCTGGGCCATAAAAATTATTAACCATGAGTATATCTAGATTGCCATCACCATCAAAATCCTGTACGGATGAACCAAAGGCAGGAGACACTTGAGCCATTTTGGGTAGAATATGTATCTTAAATTTTCCATTTCCTAGATTTTCCAGCGTACAATTTTCAAATATCGTTGCTTTTAGGCAAGCGGAAGAATCGATTTGTTGTTTAGAAAAGATTTCAGAGAACTCTGATAGTGCAAATTTACCATAGTCTGGGAATTTTTTATTCATTCCAGGCATTTGATTGTAGAGTAAGTTCAATGCTCGAGCAGGGTATTGAATACCATCTGAATAATAGGTCATGATATGATCTACACTCCCATTATCATCATAGTCTTTACAATACATTTCGATAGGAAATTTATCAGATGCTTTATAACGTGTATTTAGTCCTAAATTTCCTACCACATAATCGATATCGCCATCATTATCAAAATCACCTGAATTGATACTATTCCACCAGCCAAGGGCACTATCTAAGCCACTTCCTGCAGTCATATTTCGGAAAGTACCACCTAAATTTTCGTACAAATGAGGTGTCATCCATTCGCCGACTACGATAAGATCTAATCGTCCGTCTGCGTTATAATCAGTCCATAGGGCAGATGTAATCATTCCTGCATACATCAAGTCTCCACATAATTGCTCGGTAACGTCAATAAATGTTCCATGATCATTGATAAGTAAATAACTCATTGGTTTATTTGGATACTTCCCTGGAACATTGCGACCTCCTACAAATAAGTCTAAATCACCATCGCCATCAAAGTCGCCGGCGACGACACAAGAAGTACTCGATAAAATTTGGGGTAAACTTCCTTTGGTGAAATTACCTTTCCCATCATTTAGATACAATCTATCTTGAAGAAGCTTTGGGTCTTCGAACGACTCTTCATTACCACCACTTGCTACATACAAATCCACGTCACCATCACCATCTGCATCAAAGAATATTGCTCCTTGATCTTCGCACATCGAATCGACAGCAAATCTGGCTTGCGGAGAGTTAATGAATCTTCCATCAGATTGTTGTATATAGATACTTGCGGTCACCCCTTGTGGTCCACCTATAAAAACATCTTTTAGGCCGTCACCATTTACATCACCAACTGCCATTCCTGGTCCATTAGTTGATAACTTACTTGGAATTAAGCGCTCTTGAAAAAAATCATCATACACATTCTCGACATGAGAAAATTTCAAGCTCTTCTCTGGTGGAACGTCTGAAAGGATAGTATGATTTTTTATGGTGGGCTCGACTTCAGATAGAACTGCATTCTCTTCATTCAGTTCAAGCCGTTGATTTCCTTTGATGTTTTTTAATTTTTGGGAAGCCCCACCTAGCCAAGTAACTTTCAATTCATCAATTTGCTTTTCTGCTCCAAGTCCGAAATGGGAGATTCCATCGCCAGAGGATGCGAATCCACGGGTACGCTCTAGCTCTACAACTTGTATTTTATTGCCAATTTTAATTTCAATTTTCGATCCCAATCCTTCGGTATTTTTTTTCTTTCCCTTGAGCTTCACTTGTAGATAATTCCCTAACCCTTTTTCACGAGTCGTATTTCTGTAGATAGTTGCCATAGTATCAATATTATTGAGTACAAGGTCAAGGTCTCCGTCTTTATCAAGATCCACATACGCTGCAGCGACGGTATTGTTAAATGGAGGTACGAAGCCCCAATCCAAACTTACATTTTCAAATGATAATTCTCCATTATTTCTAAAAAGATAATTATTTATTCTGGTGCGGGGTAATTTTCTAAAGTATGGATCTAAATCTATATCTTGACCTGACGTTCGAGGTGATCCTGGGGAGGTGTCTGCCATAATCTCTGCTAAGTCATTGAGCCCCATTTTGCGGAGAATATCGGGTGTTGCAGCAAATCGTATTGCGTCTCTATCCATAATATCATATTTCAGTCCATTACCGACAAAAATATCCTTGAAGCCATCATTATTAAAATCTGCAAATAAGGGTGTCCAACTCCAATCAGTCTGCGCTAATCCAGTCATATAGCCAATATCACTGAAAGAGCCGTCACCGCGATTAATTTGCAAAGAGTTTTTCAACATTTGTGTTGAATCATGAAGAGTGCTAAAAAGTGATACTGTTTCAAACTGTGTGTTTCTTCGTTTGTGAGTCTCGGGTAACATATCGACTGTAATAAAATCAGCAAATCCATCATTGTTTATATCTCCAGCATCACATCCCATACTAAAATAACTTGAGTGACGTATGGCTGCTTTAGTCACATCTTTAAAAGTACCATCGTGGTTATTTAAGTAGAGATGATCCGGCTCTTCGAAGTCATTGGCTGAGTAAATATCGAGCCAACCATCATTATTAAAGTCAGCAGCCGACATACTGAGTCCAAAACCTTTGTGAGTAATACCAGCCGACACGCCAACCTCTTCGAATGCATTATTGCCGTTGTTTTTATACAGCTTACTTAATTCACCCCGACTTTGATAATCTACATTAGACTGTCCATTGACGACTAAGTACATATCTAAATCACCATCATTATCATAGTCAAAAAACGTAGCTTGGATGCTATTTCCGATAAAGTCAAGTCCGTATTCCTTCGCCTTGTCGGTAAAGGTGCCGTCACCATTATTAATAAAGAGTCGATTCGGCGTAAAATTATACTCCGACACATAAATATCCAAGTCACCATCGCCATCTATATCGACCATCGTCGAGCCGAATGATGCAGACGCCGAATCAGCAAGACCTGCAGAAGCAGGAGCTTCTTCAAATTTTAAATTACCTTTATTGATAAAGAGCTTATTCGGATTCATAAACCGTGTGAGGTAGATATCCGGCAGACCATCGTTATTCACGTCACCCACCGACACTCCACCTGCGGCGACGGTAAATAACTGACTTTGCTTTTTTAGCGCTTTTGCGCCAGGTACAAAATTATCGAACCGGACATTGGTTTCCTCGTCACTCAGGAGCTGAAAAACATTTTCTTGTTTGGGTGTCAAGCGCACTAGCTGCGATTTTGGCTTCGCATTGTCATTTTTCTTAGTGTCATGTTTGTTTTTATCATTTTTCGACTGAAAAACATCTGATTTAGACTTTTGAAGCTTTGGAGGTACAGTGGCAGAAACCACTATTCCCAGCACGAGGAACGCAATGAAAACTATGAATGATAGACGATATTGGGGCATCATGGTTTGTGTGGATATTCAATGAACAATGATTCTGTTATTTGACTGTAATTTAAAGAGATACATCGTGGTAACCCTTCTGTGTGTAGAACACGCTAGCTCCATTTGCTCAAATCAATCTGCTTTCTCAGGGAGCGAAAGCAGGGGCAAAATGGTTATTCGGGAATAATAAAATCGTATTTTTGTATTAACAACTTCGTCTTTTACGATTTCCTAATCAGTACTACTACTAACTATATGAGCCCTCTAGACCTTGATAAGCCCCAGTGTAATTGTGGCGTTATTGGTGTTTTTAATCACCCTCAGGCCGCAGTAATGACGTATTATGCGCTTCATGCGCTTCAGCATCGGGGTCAGGAAGCAGCAGGTATCGTGGCTTCGTCATTTGATTCCAACAAAAATAAGCAACGATTCGCTAATCACAAGGGTGAAGGTCTCGTTTTAGATGTTTTTTCTGATAGTAGCATACTCTCCGACAAGCTAAAAGGATATTCTGCAATTGGTCACAATCGTTATTCGACCACAGGAAGCGCATCAATGGCCAATATACAACCTTTTACCATTAATTACCGACATGGTAATCTTGCTCTGGCACACAATGGCAATCTAACGAATACTAAAATTCTTCGCAATACTCTTCAAGATGAGGGTGCAATTTTCCAAACTACTACTGATAGTGAATTATTCCTTCATTTAATTGCACGGAGTCGTAAAACTAACCAACTTGACCAAATACGCGAAGCACTTCAAATTGCTCGCGGTGCATACTCGCTTGTACTTATGACAGACACTTCGATAATTGCTGCTCGTGATCCTCATGGCTTCCGACCACTATGCATCGGTCGCAAAAAATTTGGTGATGAATATGCGTATTTTGTTGTTTCGGAAACATGTGCTCTTGATATCATAAGCGCAGAGTATGTACGCGACGTTCAGCACAACGAACTCGTTGTCATTGACCGTAAAACGATCGAGACCGGTGAGATTACTTCTTACAAAATCGATGATGTCACTCCTCAATCTTGCCATTGTATCTTTGAATACATCTATTTCTCCCGTCCGGACAGCAAAATCTTTGGTCATAATGTCGATAAAGTGCGCCGTAAGCTTGGCAAGAACCTCGCGATAGAAAGTCCGGTGCTTCCCGGCGCTGACGGAGAGAAAGTCGTTGCCATCGCAGTACCCGATAGTGGTAATACCGCCACGCTCGGCTTCGCGCGGGAAAGTGAAAAGCTGGAGATTCCAACGAAATATGAAATTGGCCTTATCAGAAGCCATTATGTAGGCCGCACGTTCATCGCTCCTGGGCAAGACCAACGCGAATTCAAAGTAAAAACAAAGTTCAATGTCGTTCGAGGCGTACTCGAAGGCAAAAAAATCGTGATGGTTGACGACTCCATCGTTCGCGGCACTACCTCACGTTCCCTCGTCAATCTTGTTCGCGAGGCAAAGCCACAGGAAGTGCATCTACGTATTACGTCTCCGCCGATTACGCATCCATGTCAGTATGGTATGGACTTCCCAAGCCGCGAGGAGCTCATCGCCAATGATTATGACGGTGAGGAAGCAATCGGCAACGCTTTGGGAGTCAATTCCCTCCATTATTTATCGGTTGAAAGCTTGATGGCATCAGTGCCGCAGGATAATGGCGTCGGCTATTGCAATGCATGTTTTACGGGGAATTATCCGGTGCAGATCGATCTCGGCGGCGGGAAATTCGCAACCGAAGAATAATCAAGTTGTTAGAAAATAGTTCCAACTCTCAAGCACAGTACAGGTATACAATTATACTCTATTTATGTTCTACTTCAGCCCTGCATTGCCTGCCGGTATCCTTCTGACCGTGCTTGTTCTTCTCTCCTCGACAGATCTTGCGGCTCAGCGCACGATGGGCGTGACTCTCAGTGCCAAAGGTCACCAAGAAGGGTATATTCTCTTTGCACCAATGGTGAGTAAGACGACCTATCTGATTGACAAAAAAGGGCGAATGGTTAATTCCTGGACCAGCGAAACACTCCCCGGGCAGTCTGCCTATCTCCTACCGGACGGTTCACTTCTCCGGGCAAGCACAGACAAAAAAGCTCCTCTGAAAAAGAGCGGCAACGGTGGAATTATAGAAAAATTCAATTGGGAAGGAAAGCGCACCTGGATGTATAAGATTTCCGACTCCCTCGAGTCGCAGCATCATGATATTTTCCCGATGGCGAATGGCAATATTCTTGCTATCGTCTACAGCATCAAGTCCTATGAACAGGCAGTGGCCGCGGGACGCAATCCGAATTACTCACCCTCGGTCATATTCAGCGAAAAAATTATCGAAATCAAGCCCGAAGGAGACACCGGTCGTATCGTCTGGGAATGGAATGCCTGGGATCATATCGTACAGGATGTCGATCCTTCGAAGGCTAATTTTGGTTCGATTATCGACCACCCCGAGCTTATCAACCTCAACTATCAGGCAAATAAAGTCGAGGTCGCCGGCGATTGGATTTATCTCAACTCGGTGTATTATAATCCCGAGCTTGACCAAATAATGGTCAGTTCGTACGATTTTGACGAAATATGGATCATCGACCACAGCACGACGACTGCCGAAGCAGCGTCGCATTCCGGCGGGAAATCCGGCAAAGGCGGAGATCTTCTCTATCGTTGGGGTAACCCGTATGCATATAATGCCGGGACGCGTGACGACCAGTTCTTCTTCGCACAGCATGCGGCTCATTGGATTGAAAAAGGCAGGCCCGATGCCGGTAAGATTATGGTGTTTAATAATGGTGCACGTACCAGTAGTGCTCTCGGCAAAGGTAAAAATTTCTCTTCCGTGGATGTGATTGCTCCGCCGGTAGACAAGCAGGGGAACTATACCCACGAAAAGGGTCGTCCCTATATGCCCACACAGCCGAATTGGCGATATCTAGACACAACCAATGGTGCATTCTTCAC
>JBPOHH010000895.1:0-1712 GCA_052035765.1 Bacteroidota bacterium | reverse complement strand
GAGTCAATCTCAACGTTGTAAAAATGGACGCCTCTGCACTCGCTACAAACATCGTTCGAGACTTCATGGAGCGCGCCTCCGCCAAAAACATACGCCTTAAATTATCCGTTCCCCCTAAAGAAACACTGATGCTCGCCGATCAATCGGCAATACATGAAGTGCTTGATAATTTAGTATCCAATGCTCTAAAATTCTCACCAAAAGATAAATCAATAGAGGTAAGCGTTTCGCAAGTCCATAGCATGGTTCGGCTTGAAGTGCGTGATGAAGGACCGGGCATGAGCGCTGAGGACAAGAAAAAGCTCTTTGGAAGATATGTGCGCTTGTCAGCCAAGCCGACGGGAGGCGAACATTCCTCGGGACTCGGACTTTCGATTGTCAAAAAGCTCGTCGAAGTGATGAACGGCCAGGTATGGTGTGAGAGTGAAGTCGGGAAAGGTGCGACATTTGTCGTGGAGCTTCCGGCTGCGGTGTTTATTCAGTAATTACTTACATTTCATCGGGTTCGTTGTTCCACTCGCTCAGCAATTCTCGCATCGGCTCAAGATGTCGAATAAAGATTTGCATACAGATAAACATCATCAGAATCGTGTGCTGCATGAGAGGTTCGCAAGGTAGTTGCATGAGCGCTCGAACGAGCTGTGTGGGCGCAGTCGCAAGTAAGATCGCCGCACCTATTGTTCCCGTCATATTCCCTACATGCACATTCCTACGGATTACATAATATCCGGTGAGCCACATCAAGCACCAAAAAACAAGCGTAATTGGGTTGATGGCAAGCGATACGCCGGCAGCAGGAGCGAGTCCGCGTCCACCTTTTCCGCGTAAGAAAATATTGAAATTATGTCCGAGCACGACGAACGCTCCGGCAAGAGCTGCACTGAAAAATTCATTTCCACCGAGCCAGCGCGCGAGCATGACTGCTCCGTATCCTTTGAGCATATCTAGCGCCAACACCATTATTCCCAATGCTTTACTTTCGGAGACTTCGTAGCTGTTCAGCACGCCGACATTACCGCTGCCTTCGTTGCGGATATCCTTGCCGGTGCGGAAACGGACGAGTAAATAGGCAAATGGAATAGCTCCGATGAGATAACTGATGAGTGCGATAATGATATGCATAATTTACTTTCTGATGGTAGAATTTTTACGCAAAATACGAGTTTTTGGGGATTATGAATCTATTCTACAGAGGATTTTCATTTCTAAGACCGGTTCGCTATGGCGCACTGCTGCGATGAAAAAGGGATGTATCTTGATGCACTTCCAAACATGACGTAAATCATAGTTCCGGCAAAATTTCATCCGTAGGTTTGTAGCGAGAGAAGTGGGTAGAAATTGAAACATCCGGAGGAAAGTAAACCGAAGTTTACATTTAACTATTTATATATCAGCAACATACATTTGACGTAAACGCTAACTATTCCATCATTCGGCGCTCATTTTTCTATACATTTCTTGTCGCGTATCATTATGAATCAAACAGCAATCTTTCAGCCGCTTTTAAATAACGCAGCATATACATCGGGACAGGTCAAGCTCTTCCCTGCCGGCACAGTAATCCTTGATTTTAATTCTTATATTCATTCGATACCGATTGTGATTCAAGGTAGTATCAAAGTCGTGCGGACGGATGAAGAGGGGCGAGAAATTTTGCTGTATTATATAAAGCCCGGTGAGAGCTGTATTATGTCGTTTCTCGCCGGAATTCA
>JBPOHH010000134.1:0-2410 GCA_052035765.1 Bacteroidota bacterium | reverse complement strand
TACTTATATCCTCAAATTCGGATTTGGGTAACTCAAACGATTTCATTTGTCGGAGTGAGTATTGCACTTCGAGCTTGAGTAAGTCCTGCTTGACCGAGTCCTCGCGTTGATTGGCGAGGATGGAACGCATGATATGATGGAATTGGCGTTTATATTGCCCAAGAGTGGTTTTGGGCAGAATACCTTCGGGCAGATTGATGAGCTTTTCGAGTGCGAAGGACATGGTTACGTCCGATTCGAGCAATCGCGCAAGTGCAAGTGCCTGATGGAGTAGCTCGGCGGCTTCATCGAATAAATTATTATATACTCTGCACTGTGCGAGCATAATCAGCGTATCGGCTTCTTCCCGGCGGGCATCGAGTTCACGGTTGAGCGCCAGCCCCTGCAGCAGATATTCCTCCGCTTTTTGAGGTTCGTTGAGCATGAGGTAGAGACACCCGATTCCATAATACGGTAACATCATGCTCCACTTGCTCTTAAGCTGCCGGGCATACGCGAGTGCTTTGCTGTAATAGCTTAGAGCGACCGAGTAATTGCCGAGGGAGTCGAAGGTAGAGCCGAGATTAGAATTGAGCGCTACTAACCCTTCATCGAGCATTTTCTCCGGTTCGGTATAATAATCGAGCGCTCGCAGATAATGAGCCATCGCACTGGAAAAATCCCGAAAATGAAAATAGATACTCCCGATATTAGTGCGGATAATTGCAATCACCCGTTCATTGTTGTTACTTTCAGCCAGCACAAGAGCCGTATTGAAATTTTCGAGAGCCCCCGATACATCACCGACATGCATAAGTGCAGTACTGATATTGGCATAGAGCTGCGTGCGTAATCTGAGATTCGGATAGTGTTCCTCGTGGCTAATTGCCCGGTAAAAACACGCGAGTCCGTCGGTATAATCTGCTAACCGGCAGTAAATTATGCCCAATCCGTTGAGAACAAGGCAAAGAGTATGGTGACAGGAATCATCCTTTTGGCGTTCGAGGAATTTCAGCGCATCGACATACTTCGCCGTTGCGCGATCATAATCACTTTGTCGGTCATAGGATTCGGCGGTGAGATAGAGTGCTTTGCCATAACCCGAGGGGTCGTGTAGGTCATGGTAAATTTGGAGGGCGGTGGTATATTCATGCCGCGCAGCTTCACCATCAGTAGCAGTATCATACGAACGCCCAATAATCAAATGGGCATCCGCTACTCCCTGACGATAGCCCAGCGCCTCTGCCTCATGACGTATATCGAATGCCAGCTTTGCCGCTCGCGCTGCATCACTGACCACAAGCTGCATCAGCCATACAATGCCGGCCGAAAGTTTGGGAATTACTTCTTCGGCTGAATGATACCGGCGTTCTAAATCGTGTATAGTATCTGGCATAATGTCTTATTTTTCCATAGAGATACGTTCTTATCCTTCGTGCTCGCAGCGGTTGATTGAGATTCCTCAACCGGCGAACCCCATCATTTTCCGGAGCACAGCAGGCGGTGCTTCGCCATATTCTTTCTGATACGAATCGATGCAGAATTTCGCCCATTTTTGTGCTTCGATTCTGTCTTTATCGGATGAATAGAGCGTAAAAAGTAGTGTATAGGCATCGTCATACACGCGATCAGCTTCGAGAGCAAGACGCAGATATTCCGTTGCTTTTGCGCGTTGATTGCGTTGCCGGCAGTCCTCCGCGACGAACATAAGTGCCTGCAAATACTGTTCTTTCATCTTTTCACGTTCGAAGGTCGTCCATTCGGCTAATTGATCTTCTTTCAGGAAATCTCCCTGATAGAGCGCGATTGCTTTTTCGAAATACGGGATCTTGCGTTGATGGTCATCGACGGAATCGGATGATGCGATAAGCGATTGAAATTCCACAAAATCGATAAAACATATTTCCCCTAAATTCAGCGTATAGCAATTATCCTGCACGAGTAAATACTGCGACTGTGTCTGCGCCGGCAGCTCGGGCTGAAGAATTTTTCGAATCACCGAGGCAGCATTCCAGAGGGACGGGAGCAGGTCGCGGGCGCCGGCATCTTCCCAGAGAACGTCGATAAGGGTGTCAAACGGAACAGACTTGCGGTGATTGAGCAGCAAATACTTAAATATATCACGCGCTTTCTTGCGGTTTTTCCAGTCATTGCGGTCAATTTCACGACCATTAATGACCAGTCGGAATCCGCCAAGCGTAAAGACCGATATCGAATCCGGTGCTTTAGCGTTCGACTGTTCATCTTGCTCAAGACTCTGCGATATAGAGTCCACCCGCTGCCGATTACTCTTTAAAAATGTATTACTTATATCCTCAAATTCGGATTTGGGTAACTCAAACGATTTCATTTGTCGGAGTGAGTATTGCACTTCGAGCTTGAGTAAGTCCTGCTTGACCGAGTCCTCGCGTTGATTGGCGAGGATGGAACG
>JBPOHH010000519.1:0-11176 GCA_052035765.1 Bacteroidota bacterium | reverse complement strand
GTAGCAGCGGAAAAAGTAAAATGTAGCAAAAGTGAACGTGTAACTCACTTTTACAAGGCAACTTACACAGATCATACATTATATCCAAGAAATTTATCAATCGTAGATACTTTTTCCTGGATTTTATTGACCGACGCGCCGGATCGCGATATCAGTTTTTATTGATTGATGTCGAATAAAAATGAATATCGACGAATACAAATAACAAGAGCCCATAATGAAATTTCATCATGGGCTCTTGTGGGAAGAAGCTTATTATAATGCGAGTCTATTCTCAAGAATTCTTCAGATTCGGCAGGTTCCGGCTGTCCGAGAGAAGCAATAGAGAATAGCCTCACTGAGTTTGGTGCAGCAGCCAGATTCCTGACGACGGCAATTTTCAGGTCAATGCTGTTTTTGGGGCTATGTTGCTCAGGAGATAGTAGAATGTTGGGTAGGTGGCAAGCGTAATTTCAAAAACATTGCCGTTCCTATACATATCATACCTATCGAAATCCATTGTGCCTGCGAGAGTCCGCCATACAGGGGATTGATACGGATGAATTCGATACCCAAGCGTTCTAATCCTGCAAGTATCAAGTACATACCAAAGAGCCAGCCCGCCTGACTCGGACGTGTACGGAATTTCCACAGAATGCCAAAGCAGAGAAATGCGATGAGGGTTTCATAGACCGGCGCGGGGTGCACAGGGATATCGACCGGTACCGGCTGACCGGGAAAAATTTGCTTGAAGTAGGTAACGAGTTCGGGATTTTTGTCAGCCAGCGTAGACACATACCCGTTCGGATATCCCATAGCCCAGGGAAGATTCGTCGGAATACCATAATCACCGTCGCCGGCGAGCTGACAGCCGATGCGTCCTATGCCATAAGCAATGATGAGCGCGGGAGCGGCTGCATCAGCTAGTGTGAGGAATGTAATCTGCTTGCGGCGGGAATATACATAAATCATCAGGATAGAGAGCAGGAGTCCGCCATAAAATGTGAGTCCGCCGGGATTAAAGATTGCTTCCATCGGATCGGAGAGAAATTCGCTGAAATTTTCCAGTAAATGGAAGAGTTTGGCACCAACGAGACCTCCTATAAAGGCAAAGAGAGTAACCACAGAGGCTGTTTCCTCGCTATGACCCCGGCGCTTCATTTCTTTTGTAAATAAATAATTTGCCGTCAAAAAAGCAAGGGCTACCATGAGCCCAAAGCTATGAATGGGAATTGGTCCGATTTTTCCGATTTCCGGGTACATTTCAGCTTTCTAGTAAGTAATGGCTATGTTTGGGTAATGTTATAATTAAGCGGCATCTTGTGAAATTTGCTGCAGGAAGGAGGATGCACGGCGGAATTCATCTTCGAGCTCAAAGGTAAAGACTTCTAAGTCCATATCGACGAGTTCAGGATTTTTATCACAGAGAATTATCCAAGCAGGTTCTTCAATCAGCTTGAGTTCTTTCATACCTTCGTCTATACCTGCGCCCCATACTTCGCAAAGTACATCTGCAACTCGTATAACTGCAGTAAGCTCACGTCCTTCGGTCAGAAGACCGGGATGATGGTGACTTGAAACGATATTTTGGAGCTCTTTAGGAAGCTTCCACAACCGTGCTATGAGTTCGCCGGTGGTAGTGTGGGTTACTCCGAAGACTTCCATTTCTGCTTCCATATCCGTTAACCCTTTTTCGGCTATCAGTTCTTTGCTGCGTGCGTAGCGCTCCGGGTCGAACTGAATCATTGCCATTTTGCCGATGTCATGGAGCAGACCTCCGATGAATTCCACATCACGAAACTGACGCTTAATCTTTATTGCCAAGGACTTGGCTACCATACCGGTACTTGAGGAGTGATTCCAGAATTGCTCCATATACTGCGCGCTCTGACTCCTGGAATGCATCATGAATTTGCTGAATATCGATACGCTGAGGACGATATTTGCTATACGGTTGAGGCCGAGAGCTAAAATTGCCTGATTAAGTGAGGTCACCGTCGAGCGAACGGCGTAGAGGGGAGAGTTGGCCATCTGTAAAATTTTCAGTGTGAGCGACACATCTGTTTCGATGATTTGGGTGATTTCCTTCAAATCAGCTGTATCGCTTTCGAGGAGGGCAAGAACACGTCCGGCTACGGGAGGGAGAGTAGCAAACTCCTGAGCCCCGCCGATGATATCAAGTATGGACATACATATTCCTTAAAAAATGCAAATTCTACTTCAAATTTACCGATTTAATTTGATTTGACATTCAAAAACACTCCTATGAGTTGAATGCAGACGATTTTTGTGTAAAAAAGTGGTTCTCTGCCAATTGTTGTGGTTTGACTGAGCGAATTCTTTCACGTGGGCTTTCTCGGTCTACCATCCTGAAGCACGAATTAAAACGTTTTAAAAAAACAAGAATGACATAACAAGTGCTTGCAAAGAGTATTTCCGATATCCGTAGCAGGATGAACTTCTCCCTCAGAGTTCCACAGAGTTTTTCACAGAGTCACACATAGCAATATTCCGCTGTGATCTCTGTGAAAACTCTGTGTAACTCTCTGTGGGAAACTCTTCAAAACACAGAAATGCAAGTCAAATAAAAAGAACAGGTTATATAACCGTCATTGGTGATTTGTTTCAGAATCCCCGTGGCTATATCATCCTACTTTCCTGGATTCTTAAGGAGATGCTGAAATACATTCAGCATGACAGCGACCACAATTATGGTTCTCTATTTCACGCTTCCACAACAATTGTCAGAGAACCAAAGAAAATCCATATATTCGCTTGTAGAACTAACAATAGTGTTTTTTCTTTGTTGCCTAATCTGTTGAAAACTGCTAATTTTCTATAGAGAGATAAGGTGCAAGGACACACGCCCTCTATTCTTAATTATTTTTGGAGAGGGCGCGTTTCTATGTGCTCTCTCTATGGGTATAGCAGTACCTCAACAGGGGCGCAGGAAATTGCGCCCTTTTTTTTGTTTTATAGGGAACTTAACCCTATGTAAACAAAGTAGTATTATAAGGTCATTAACATAATGTATCGTTTTTCTCTCTCTTTCTTGGAGGTTGCCGTATGAAAAAAGTCCTGTTGTTCGTGGTGGCTCTACTCATGAGCTGCTCGTCGCTGTCTGCTCAACTTTATCGACCCATTGATACCGTCTGGAGGAAATACACCTATCCTGAACAGTATCATTATGGTGCATTCATTAATAAAGGAACACAGCTTGCTACTTCTTCCACGGGAAGGGTTCATATTTTTAATGCACAAAACGGTGAAGAAACTTATACCCAAGATTTGGGTGATATAAAGGCAAATGCCACTATCAATGGCAAGGATTATTTATTTATTTCGACTGGTGATACGCTTATTCAGTGGGATGTGGAAACTAAACAATTAACAGCAATTTATACTGATACGCTGCTGAGAAATTCACAAGGACAGAAAACAGGAAAATTTATCGAAAGTGTGAGTGTTGTACCGTCTACAAACCGTATCGCAATAGGTTTCATTACAAGAGCAAGCCCATCAACCAGTCATATGATTATAGTAAATGTTTACCCAATTGGCAGCAATACTGTACTTAAAACATTAAGTTCGAATTCCCCTTCTGATTTATTAATCGTGCGGTATTCCCCGGACGGAAAATACCTTGCTTTCGCAAGAAACTTAGTAAATAGTTATTCCATCACACTCTATACTACTGAGACATGGAGTGGCGGAGCAAAGGATATTTTTACGCTAGGTAATCAGACCCAATATTTAAGCGGTATGGAATTTTCACCCGACAGTAAGTTATTGGCAGCGACAATGCCTCTCGAGAAAACAGTTCGCATTTGGGATGTGGAGAAAAGGACGTTGCTCAAAACCTACTCGCCAAACCTTCACCATCCTGAATGTCCAAAATTCCTTAGCAGTACGAAATTAGCCGTAGCTTGTATGTATGATATTGGAATGTTTGATGTAAGAGTAGATACCACTCTTTTCATCTGGAATTTACCACATGGAAATTATGATATAGACTTTGATACAGTAGGTAAAATGGTAGCTGTCAGTTCAAGTCTCGGAGTTATTGTTTTCAGGGATAATGCTCCATCATCTGTTCAACGGTCATACAATGACAACAGTACTGAAGAGCTGTATCCCAATCCAACAGATGGAATATCGCTATTGAAAGGGATTGACCAAAAATACACTTCATTTCAACTACTCGACAATACAGGAAAGGTACTTTCCGAAGGAGCGCTGAACAGTAATATAGATAATCTCAATGATGTGCGTCTTAATACTTCCATGCTCTCGCAAGGCGTTTATTTTATAAGGCTTCACTCTTCTAAAGAGACTAAAACACTTAAATTAATTAAGGAGCAATAGGTTATGAAGCCATTCATTATAGCAATACTTTACTGTATATGCTCATTCGCAGCCCAAGCGCAAAATATCATCGACCCCTCACCTTTGCTCTTCAATTTTAAGGACAATTTCGGCACGAGCCACTTCAATACAAGCTTGAATTATACCTATTTCCCGATGGATACATACATCAGGGGTTGGCAATGGGGGCAGCACCCGAGGATAACCCAAGAGCTTAACTCGAATATGTACCAAACTACCTTTTATCTGGGAACAAATGGCTTGGACAGTATTCCGGGTTTTGTGCCGACCAATAAAATAGCAGCGATTATTGGCATAGCGGATTGCTTACCGACGGACGTTGCCTCCTTTCAATACGAGCCAACCCTTTATATTCCGACGGCATCCCGCGGACAATTTCTTACCCGAGAGAACGACGACAGCAATCCTATTTTTGGATTCAGCAATGTACGCGGGCGGATTCCGACGAATCCGGCGGATGTCAATTACTCTCGGCTTATCCTTGACAGTGCCGACTTAGTAGGGGGAAAAGTGTTGTCGAAGCCGTGGATTAACCATAAGTACTATAGGTTTAATGACTTTCCTGGTGATAGCGCATTTAATGGACATCATTGGTATGTCACATTAAATTTGCGTAGGCTTGATTCTTTGGATATACCGGATGATTCAACGGGGAATGACTCGACTGTCATATTGCAAATCCGATTGCCTTATAAGGATGGCGGTAATTTTACATCATGGATTCATTTCGACAGTGTGCCGGATAATTCGCACAGAGATTCCATTAGTTATTATGGGTTTCGTGGAATGTCTATGAGGTTGAAGCCAAACCTAAATACCGGATTTTATGCTACCCGCCTGCAAATTACAAAGGGTATGCTGCCCAAAGCTGCTAACGGGTATCGAGATATTACCATTTCGGCGCATTTTAGATGTGATGATGACACCATGCATATACACGCCGGCAACCCGCTACTCAAGCTCTATAATGCTCCTGTCGAAGCATCTAACATTGACAGCTTGAGTATCGATGTTTTTTACTTATCCAATCATTGCCCTGTTGCGCTTGATTGGATACGGATAGAGAATCCCGTTGGACGTAACCTGTTGATGGGTAGGTATGATACGACTGCAATAGGAGGTAGAGTCGCTATCAAATCGGGCGTACAAGAAGTGCTTACCAAGACCGGCAACTCTAATACTTATAAGTTCTTCCGCCTCTACGGTCAGGGAGGCGACGACTCGGAAGTGATGTGGAACTGGGGTGCCATGCGCTATGTCAACGGCCTTGTCAATGGTTTACTTACATCATCTATTGCGACTGAGTATCCCACGCATTACCGCCATTATACCCGCCAACGCGAGCGGTGGGTCGGCGCTATTGCTCCCGCTAAGTCGTTGAGCGGAAGTATTGCAGCGCCGTACTATAGACCGAGCTTTTCGATAGATCTGTCGACGATGGACAATTTCGACAATCGACTCGCAGACACAACGTATGGTTTTGGTATTTCAGGCGGATATAAAGGTTTTTTGGGGTATTGGAATAATGCTAAAGAGCATGAGTCGCCATGCCTTGGTGATACAAGTATCCATTACAAATATGCACGGAATGATAGTGCTGTGTCGGGCTACGAAACACAACTTCGAGATTTTGAATACGGTTCTGATTATTGCGGTCAAGCAGAAGCAGCGTATTTGCCTGCGAATCATGAGTCCCATATATTGGAGCGGTTGGATACTGCAACTGATTCTAAATATATTAGTGCACTAAACTTACATTCCGATTCGTATCAAGGGAAAATAGAACTGCAGCTCTATGGTGCTCATCAAAACAAAGATGTATTATATTCTAATCAACCGTGGTGGTTACAATTATTTATAGTTTCCAATTGGAATAATAGAATACAAGACCCAATTCGGGTAACTACAAGCGGAGCAGGTTGTTTGCGGCCTCCGACAGGAGAAGAGACACGCTTAGGGCAATGGCTTGGTCTGGTGATGGGCGCGAAAGGGCTGATTTATGATAGGCAGGGCTCGTATTATAATTTACCCGATAAAAGCATCTATCCTGATTATTTGGACCAAGTTGCTCATCTTTATCCTTTTACAGCGATTGGCGTAGCCACCAATGACAGCGCGCGCCTTGCTTCTATTTCCTCGTCCCTTACCGGCATTAATTTTCTCCGCCATCCGAATCTTGGAGGGGATTATCTCTCGACCAATGAGCCGACACATATCAATCAATATATTGATACTACGGTGCTAGCCAATTATTTCGGTTTACCCACAGACCAAATACCGCTCCTGCGGCTGTCCCAACGGCTTGAAATGCGCAAAACTCATGATTGGATTGCCAAGGTTCAGGATACGCTATTATTGCTCCGGCTTTTTGCTTGGAATAGTAAAGGATTTAAACTGCTTTCTTCCCAGCGCTCGTATTTTTCGGCCGGTATCATAGATACATTTATAAGCCAAAGTAAGATACGCACTCGACAACTCAATAACTTTGCTTTTGAAGGCAGCTACGCCAAAAATTTCAGGGATTCATCATTCTACGAGCTGTCGCTTTTACAGAATAAGGACACTGCAAGTGTCAATAAATACAGCGAGTTTTTCGTAGGGGTAGTCAATAGGCGTACAGACCCGCTGATTCGTCCGTTTGATACTATCCTTCTGTATGATGAAGGTACTCCTCCGTACCCGGTGTTTATAGATTCTTCGATGAAGTTTTATACGAGTGCAGAATTTGACTCCTATACCGACAATGCAGGATATTTAAAGCACTATGATTACACGGCACCACCACAATTTCGGGCTACAAGTTATTGGCGTGAGAAGTTTTGGGAGCGGCAGGGGTGCCGAGAGCTGTCGGTATTTTTCAATGATTCGGTGTTTGATTATGCAAATAAAGCACTTCGAATAACAGAATTAGGAAATAGTATCGGAGATTCGGCGGGCTATTACGGCTGGCAGTGGTGGAAAAAGAATATGTATGACAATCGTATCGACAAGTATTTGCGTCCGAATCAACCACTGCGTTTGAAGCTGTTGCCGGGGCAGGGTAAGATCCTGAAAGTAAGAGTATTAGATTCACCTCCACTAACTTGCGATTGTAATGATGTAATGCCTTCGGAGTTTGTAGTTTTTCATAGAAGTATGTACGACTCATCGTGCTACAGTTTGGAATTTGAATTATACCCTTGTGCGAATCTGGAGATAGGTCAGATGCAGCTTCGATTGGACAACATTCCGTCATGTTTTCGGAAGCATTATGAAATGTATGTAAGCAAGAACGGCGGCGTCAATGAAATATATTATGATGATATAACGGGCTTGAAAGATACTCTTCATCTAACAACTAATATCGGAACGAATGCCGGTAAGAAAATCAAGTTTGAATTCATGCTTTGTCCTGAAGGTGGTTTATCGGGTGGCGGTTGTACGGATGCCGATTTACGTGCAATGCAAGCAAAGCTGTATTTTGATGATATTGATTGTGAGAAGAAGTTGCGGGTCGCAGTTCAGTGGTAAAGCAGGGTGATTGAACTATCCAACATTTTTATCTTTTATCAAAAGTGTAGTCTTTTCCCTGCCCGTTCGCTCATTTTTGAAGAGAACCTTTGTCCTTTAACAACATGCACGACAAACAAACTCACTTCGGGATAATAATCTGATACGAACCCTGTTTAGGTGCAGGGAGACTTCTTTTCAGTATCCAGGGATTGAGTATTTTCACATCTTTGTAGGTTGTAGAGTGCTTGATAGCCCACTCAGAGAGGTCATTTATTGCGGCATCGCAGGAAACAAGCTTCGTGTCGCCGTCTTTATAAACAGATTGATTGTCGAGACTTAGACCGTATTTCTCGGCATGTTCCATGAGTTCTTTGACGATCGCAATCCGCAATACATACCGCGATGTTTCTTCATTGAGATACAGGTCATAGAAGCTGTCTTTGGACTGAAAGTCGAGATTATCGCCGACATTCTCATGTCCCATATTATAGCCGGCCGCAGCAAGTGTCCACGATTTGTATTTTTTATAACCACTTTTCAGATATTCAATTGCAGCACGGGTGCTTTTCTCCGGATGACGCCGCTCATCGACATATTCGTCGATTTGGAGTCCCATACGTTTTCCCGTTGCCGGAATAAATTGCCACATTCCGACCGCATCTTTAGTCGAGCGTGCCATGTAGAGCGCACTCTCGGCAACTGCCAGAAATTTCAAGTCATCAGGAGCATTTTCCTGCTTGAGAATTTTCTCGAACATCGGGAAATACCGTCCCGCCCGCTTGATATAGAGTATTAATTGACCGGGAGACTGGAGATTGAGGTAGAATTCCCGCTCAGCACGCTCACGTACTTCCGGAATCTCAAGCGGTACACGTTCACCACAAAAGCTAAGATTCTCCGGGAATTTCAAGGAAGCCAGATACCGGGCATAATTCCCGTCTTCAGCTTTGGAGCTGATAGTTGACTGAGAACGTACCTTGGCAGGCTCGGCGCAGGAAATAAATTGAGTGAGAGAAAGGAAGGTCACGACGACTGAACATGTCAGAACTGCTTTATTCATAGAATGTTACCACGATTTTTTGAGGGAAATTACCCGCTTGCACAGCGAGCTTTCACGCTCTTCGTTGGTCGCTAGAATTACCCCTCCGCCGAGCATCGTCTGATGCTCAATCAAGCGGAGAACAGCCGCAATACCGACAGCATCGATATTCGCAGACGGCTCGTCCAAGATCAAAATCGGCGGCTTATGCTGAATTGCAAGCGCATATTTTAAGCGTTGCTTCATGCCCGACGAGAAGGTCCGAATGCTGTCATGCCTGCGATTGTACAAAGAGAATTGCTCCAACGATTGAGCGCAGAAGTCCTCCTCAAATTCTATGCCGCGAAGCTTCGCGGTGAGTGATAAATGTTCCCAGGCGGTGAATTCCTCATAAAGATTGAGATATGGTGAGACGAGACCTATATACCTGTGGAAGTATTCTCTGTCGATGGATTCAGAGTTAACCGTCAGTGATACCGAACCCTTAGAAGGGGAGAGTACGCCGCAGAGAATGCGGACGAGTGTTGACTTCCCGGCACCGTTTTCACCCGTGATGCCGAGTAAATCACCATTGCTCAATTCTATATCCGCGACACCGAATACACTTTTGCCGAAGGTAAAGCTTTTTTCGATACCATGCCCCGCAAGGACAAATTCTGCACATCTCTCACTCATTCGTATCGTTCTAATTTAAAGGTTTCCCCGAGGTAACGCTTGCGAACTTCGGCATTATTGGCGAGCTCTTCGGCTGAACCCGATGCGAAGATGTTGCCATCAATTAAGATATAAGCGCGGTCGGTGATCGAGAGGGTTTCGTGGACATTGTGGTCGGTGATCAGCACGCCAATACCACGGTCTTTGAGCCGCCGGACAAGCAGCATAATTTCCTCGACGGTAATCGGGTCTATACCGGCGAAAGGTTCGTCAAGAAGCAGGAATTTCGGGTCGGATGCAAGCGCCCGTGCTATCTCACAACGTCTGCGTTCACCGCCGGAGAGCATGTAGCCCATGCTTTTACGAATGTGGGTAATTCTATAATCTTCAAGTAATTGCTCAAGACGTTCTTTGCGTTCTTTCCGGCTCAGCGACTGCAATTGCAGAATCGCCATGATATTATCTTCGACCGAGAGTTTCCTGAAAATCGACGGTTCCTGCGGTAGATAGCTCAGCCCGAGCCGTGCCCGCTTGTACATTGCTTTGGAGGTAATATCTTTATCATCGAGCATGATTTTGCCGCTGGTGGGGCGCACCATACCGGTAATCATATAAAATGACGTCGTCTTACCTGCTCCGTTCGGACCGAGCAAGCCAACGACCTCGCCGTCACTTACCGATACGGTCACGCCTTTGACGACGGTGCGCTTGGCGTATCTCTTGACGATATTTTCGGCGTGAATTCTACTCATCGCCGACCCTTTTCTGCTTTTTCGAGCTTCATTTTCTTGGTTAATTTATCATCGCCTCTGAGGAGCGTCACATTGAGTGTCTGCCCGACTGCACCATCGGAAATAACCACTTGCAGGTCATCGGTGCGATTAATTTTAGTGCCATCGACGTCGAGAAGAATATCACCGGGCTCGATACCGGCGCGCTCGGCGGCTGAATTTCTTGAAACTTGTACGACGACAACTCCTTCTTTTTTCTCTAAGTTATACGACCGGGCGATGCGTTCGTCAATTTCCTGAACGAGGAGCCCGGGCGTGAATTCACGGTCAATTTTCCCGCCATCCTTGAGCTGTTCGATAATTTTCTTGACACGATTAATCGGAATGGAAAAGCCGATACCGATACTTCCTGCGCCACGTCCGTTCTGCGAAGTGGAGAAAATTACCGTGTTCATCCCGATGACTTCTCCATTGGAATTGACAAGCGGTCCGCCGGAATTCCCAGAACTAATCGCCGCATCGGTCTGTATCATATTCCGATAGACTCGCCCTTCCTGCGGAAAGCTCACCCCGGTATTGCTCACGACGCCGACCGTAATGGTGGGCTTGGCATTGATATCGAAGAGTCCGAAGGGATTTCCGAAGGCAATTGCCCATTCGCCGATGATCACATCGTCGGAGTTGGTAAATTTTAAGTAGGGGAAGTTTTTACCTTTGATTTTGAGGAGGGCGACGTCGGCGGTCTTGTCGGTACCGATGATTTCTGCATCGTATTTCTCGCCGTTGGTCATCGATACGACGATTTTTTTGGCTGAACCTGCCACATGGTCATTGGTGAGAATGTATCCGTCGGAGGAGATTAAGAATCCGGTGCCGAGTCCGTGGACTTCCTGAT
>JBPOHH010000346.1:0-1763 GCA_052035765.1 Bacteroidota bacterium | reverse complement strand
TTGGGGACGTTGGTGGCTGGCCTTGGCGGCCTGTCCCAAGGAGGAATGCCTGCATAAATTCCTCGCTCACATGAATCTTCCCCGGCTCGCCGTGAGATTCCATCCGACTCGCCGTATTCACCGCATCACCCCACATATCATACGCAAATTTCTTCTTGCCTATCACGCCTGCTACTACTTCTCCGCTGTGAATTCCAATTCTGATTTGAATCTCTTCACCTGTGGAAATTGAACGAAATTCCTTCATCGCTTCCACCATTTCGAGGGCAAAATGTGCCATTACTTCTGCATGATCGTCACGCTGAACCGGTGCGCCGGAGACGACCATGTAGGCGTCGCCTATCGTCTTAATTTTCTCTAATCCATACTTCTCGGCGAGCGCGTCGAAGGTGCTGAATATTCTATCCAATCCCTCGACAAGCTCTTCAGGAGTAATACGTTGCGAGAGTTTGGTGAAATTGACGATATCGGCAAAGAGGACCGATACGCTCGGTAATTTCTCGGCGATAAGCTTGGTGCCGTCGAGCATTTTATTGGCAATACTTGGTGGGAGTACATTGTGGAGGAGTTGTTCGGTTGCTTGATGCTTTGCATGTGCTACGAGCCGCTGTTTTTCACGTTCTGCCGCTTTGCGTTCGGCTGCCAGATTCTGCGCCTCCCGCCTGACGGTGTCGGAGAACACCTCATCCTTGAGTGCAAGATATTTCGCCGTGCATTCGAAGGCATCTCGCCAACGTTCCATGCGGGCATATACATTGGCAAGTCTTTGATATTGTTCTATGATATGTTCTTTAAGTCCAAGGCGGGAATCCATTTCAATTACCCTGAGCAAGAGTTCCTCTGCCTGCGCAAGCGAGAATCCACTAAATTCTTCGGTAGCATAGAGTGAGGCGAGATTTCCCAGATCGCCGGCGATTCCTTCATGTGCTCCTATGTCGCGATTGATGGTAAGGGCTTGTTGATAATAGTCGAATGCCAGAGAATACTCCCCGAGTTTTTCATAAATGGTGCCTATATTGCTTCTGTTGATTGCGATACCGGGTTTTCTGCCGATTGCTTCACTGATTGCAAGTGCTTTCCGGTAATAGTCGAGGGCAGTATGATAGTCACCTTTATCGAGATAAATATTCCCGATAGCACAAATAGTCGCACCCAATCCTAATTGATGTCCGAGCGCTGCATAGAGTTCACTACTCTTTTCTAAATATTCCAGCGCCTGATCATACTGTGTAAGTGAACTGTACAAAATTCCGATTGCATTCAAAATACCGGCTAGCCCCTCTTTATTGGCGAGCATTTCATTCAATTGCATCGCATGGTGATAATAGTGCAGTGCGCGGGTGAGGTCAGAGAGCTTGTAATAGATAATACCGATAGCAGCCAGCGCATTCGCCTGCTGTGTGGTGAGTTCGTGTTCTTCTGCAATCGCAAGCGCCTCCTCAGCAAACGTGAGACCTTCGTCGAAATTACCCTGTGCCCTGCTGACCGCTACCAAGCGTAACAGTGCGTCGGCGCGGAGTGTTGCACTATCATGCACCGATAGCATATCAGGCAGCGTTTCGCCGGTATTCAATGCTGCGAGTACTTTTCGGGCAAGGCGCACAGACTCATCGTATGCCCCTTCTTTTTGAGCTAGTTCCGACGCTGCGAGATGATGGATGAGCTCGTCATAGGTCATGATTTCTCCAGAAAATAGGTATTCATTATTCCTTTGCCTTTGATGTCGAGCTCGCCGCGTCGGATAAATTGTAGAGACGTTGCAT
>JBPOHH010000618.1:0-6914 GCA_052035765.1 Bacteroidota bacterium | reverse complement strand
ATTTCGAAGGCCGGGTGCACCCCGAGGTCAAGATGAACTACCTCGCCTCCCCGCCGCTGGTGGTCGCCTACGCCCTGGCCGGCACGGTGGACATCGACCTCACCCGCGACCCGCTGGGCGTCGACCGCGACGGCCGACCGGTCGTCCTGCGCGACCTGTGGCCGACCGACCGCGATATTTTTATTGATAATATCAATGTCGTCGCGCTGACGACGATTCTCAATTCGGACTTCGCACATTGGAAAGTCGTGGATAATCATCCAAGTACATTCGCCGGTGAGACGGCTTGCAGTTTCGGCGGAAAGTATATTACTTCCTGCGATGCTGCCGCGCCGACGGGAGCACTTCCGGTGAGATTATGGGATGTGATTTCATTTACGCTGAATTATACCGACGGTCGGGAGTTCTGCGGAATCATCTGGATCGTCGATATCCGCAATGACACTCAAAGCGGAGCCGGCGTGCCGACGGTGTGCATGCAGATTTGCTATCCGTTGTAATGCATTCTATACTATAGATATACTTCATAATTGATTTCTCTGAAAGAGACCGGAATTTTACTTTTACATCAATCGCAGGACTATGTATGATTCGGAACTACTTTACGCATGCCGGTGTGGTGATACTTTTGTCGATCTGTGGCGCACTCATGATGACAGCACAGCCGCTCCCTTATACATCGCTGAACTCCGGGCAGGATGATTATGCTGTGGCGTTTCGAACGGTGCAGAATCGTACCGAACTCTGGGTGACGACCTCCCGTGGCAAAGACTCGGCCACCAAACGTGCCCGGAAAATTATGATGGCGCCCGTCACTGCCTCCGGTGTGGGTGAATTCACCGCCCTTCCGTTTCCGATTAATCAATCGCAGTCGGGGAAAAGTACGCAAATCGAGCTCGACGGCTGCCCGATCTTTTCCCAATGCGACGGCTCCTACGGAATCATGGTATCGAATCGCCTGCTCCCGAATAATAGAAGCACCGGCAATGACTTATATGAAATCAACGCATCAGGAACCGGTGAATGGACTATCAAACGCCTCGATGAACTCAATTCTGACTTTTGGGATGATACCCCTGCCCTCTCACCGGATGGGAAATTTCTGTATTTTTCCTCTGACCGTCGTTCACCCGGCAAACGTAAAACAGACCTCTTTGTCTCCACACGGATGGGTTCGGGTTGGAGCACGCCTGTCGCCCTTGAAACTGTCAATACAAGCGATTATTCCGAACAAACTCCGTGCATAAGTGGTGACGGGTACTTGTATTATGCGACCAATCGAGGCGGAGATTATGATATCTGGCGCACGAAAATTGACCGCGCGAGTGGATTACCGGTCGGCGCCGCGACTATCGTCGAAATGCCTGATGTCAACAAACCCGGCAGCGACGAAGGTCACCCGTTTTTCTCTCCGAGCGGTGAATGGTTTATGTTTACGTCGAATAGATCAAGCACTAAAAATCTCAAGGATTTCGATGTCTATTCCGTGCATATTCCACAGCCCGATGATACGCTCAAAGTCACGGTATTGCTCCGCACGCAGAAAGTGCTGCCCAATGGAGAATTTGAGGATATTACCGAACCTCAGGCGACGAATGTGTATGCAATGGACAATGCCTCATCAAAATCGACCCAACTTTCGAATACTAAGGGTATTGCGCAGTTTATCCTGCCAAGGGCTACCACGAAAGAACCTGCTTTTGACCGGCGTGTACGCTCGATTATCGTGCGTGCCGATGAAAAGAATCCCGACAAACAAATTTCGTCGGTCGATACTCTATTATACGATGGCTTTTGCCGGATAGCGCTCACGCATACGCTCATTATTTGGGACACCGCCACGTATTTTACGACCGGCTGTCGGCAGGATTTCCCGATCGTCAATGTGCAGTTTTTTGTGTCGGCATATTGGTGTCCGACGACGCTCAAATTCCAGAATTACACGCCGTGCGGTTCGATCTTTCAACGTCCTGAATGCAAAATCATCGACGCACCGAAGCCCACTCTCCCCTGCGAAGGCAATGATGTCTATAAATATACTCTCCGCTATACGGAGCCGACGGTCGAAGTAAGCCGTCCGTACGGACTCTGCGCCGACCTCAATGAAGCCAAGCAGCACGGCGAGGAATACGCGATGAAAGTCGATTCGGCAGTGTCAAAATTTGTGGAAAATATGGAAATCGCGCTCCGTCAGCCCTGCGTTCTGCGGGCTATTCGCGCCAAAAAACCGGTGACGATCGAAGTCGTCGGATGGACTGACCCGCGCTCGATTGATGGACGCTGTATATATACCGGACGGGATATTAATTTGATGACAAGTTTTGTGCAGATTCAGGGTTCGCAGCAAAAACCCTACATCGCCGATGGGATTCTTCAATCAGGCACGCCATTTTCGAAGTCCGGCGCCGGTGGTAATCAAATGCTGAGCGATTTACGGGCGTATTATACAGCAGCAATGCTCGATACATTATGGCAGGAACGTATTTCGGAATATAGGATGTTACGGCAGCAAAAGGGTGCGTTGAATGTAGTCGCAATCGGCAAGTCAGTCTCACTCGAACGCAATGCGACCTACGGGCAGCAGCGTTCAGTGAATGTGCGCATCATCGCCGAGGATGACAATGAAGTCAAAGGCAGCAAGAAAATTCCGCTGCCGAGTTCGTCGGTGGTCGTCTGCGGTGAGGAATGTATCCGCACACATGCGTATACTTCGCTGGAGAAACCAAGCGTGTCACCGCAGCAGGCAACACCTCAGGTCGCTGTGCAAGAAACGCCACCACCACAAAAACATCAGGAAATCATCGGCAGAGCAATTTCTTGCTACTCTATTCTCTTTCATACATTTCCATCCGAAGCTGATGCAGTCAAATTGCAAAAAGAAATCCAAAGTCAGAAGTTTAGATATGTTCGAATTCTCGCTTCACCGGCTGCAAACGGCAGTAAAAATTATCGGGTGCTGTCGGATTGCTACGACACAAACGACTCAGCCGAACTCGTCAAACGGGAGCTCGCGCCAATGTTTCAAGTGTTAAGTGTGAAGTGTAAGCCGATGATAGTGCAGGAGTAAGGCGCTATGGCGCGCTGAAGGAGCTGATTGTTATGATTTTCGCAGATAGACATCAGGTGGTTAGGTGGGATTTTTTACTGTCGGTGGGGCGCCCCGATCGAACTGAGTTCTCAAATGCAGTTAGATGGTCCGTAACAGTATGCAATGACAAAGAGTTGCCTACAAGAAATCCCCAGCCTAAGAAGGCGCCCCCTTTATAAAGGGGTCAAAGGGTCGGACATCCCCTTGCTAAAGGGGAAAATGTTTGCGAAACAAACGAATGGGATTGAACGCGTATAATATGCATACTTATTATGTTGTTAGCTCCCATTTGGCCATGTACGCAAAGTGCGTACTTTAATAGTAAATCGTGAGAACTCCTCACTCATCCATTCTACATTTCATCAAAAACACCCGATTGCGGATTTTTCCTAAGGTCTGATACTCGCCGTTTCTCCAGCTGTAGCGTGGGAAGTCCGCCACATCGACCATCCTGCCTGAATACGAATAACTTTTCTCTAATTCACGGACGACCATTCCTGTTGAAGTGGCTACACAGTACGTACTTCCGCGTGGCATCACGGCGCAGGGCTGATTGAGATTAATAGCAGCATTTTGCACGTATTTCTTGCCATTGAGGGTGATAAAAAACTCTGTATCGAATCCGCAATACACAAATTCCGAACCGTCGTGCGTGAAAAATGGCTTCGACGTTTCTTTGCCGCCGTCGTATTCGGTGCGGTTGAGCACGATATGTGCGACGGAATTCACCACCCCACGAAAACCCATCAGCGCTGCGTACGGATGCAGCACAAGATTCGTAATTGCATCATACCGCTTGCTTTCGAGAGGTTCGTAATAATCATCGGAGTAGAGATATGCCTGCGCGCTTTGCGGCTGTGTGCAGACGGCTGCCGCGACGGTACCTGTCGGATTAATGGCGAGTTCACTCACCCCTTCGCACACTCCCGAGAGCGCATCCTGCTCACGATAGACTTTCCATTGCGTTCCCTGGCGGGCGGCGTAAAACGTAGTGCCGTCATACCAGAATCCTGCAAGTTTTATTTCATCAAATTGCTGACTTTCGCCGGTAGAGGTTACGATATACTGGCCACCGGCTCTGCCGATAACACAGGCGATTCGTGAACCGTCAGGGCTGATATACAGCGAACTCAGCCGTTGCTGCACTCGATATTTATTCCCTTTAAATACAATCACTTCATTCGTTCCCTCGATATAAGAATACGCCATTTCGCCTGACTGTCCGAACGCAATTTCGCCGATATCGGTGCATTCAATCGGTGTCACGGAGTCGGCGGTCAGGAGTTGCCAGCCGGTGACCGAGCGCACGTAGGCAGCCCAGCCATTGCCATTGGGTGAGAATACGGGAATACGGAGGTCTTCGTAATTTTTTGGGGAAGGTTCGCCATCAATAATCAAGCTGTATGCACCGGCGAACGGCTTGGTAATTGCCCACCAGTGATCGGTGGTGTCAAGCGCGCAGAGCATCACCGAATCGGCGCCGTCGAGGAGTACTTCGTCGCGGCATTTATCTGCTTTTGCAGAGGTAACTATCAGTACAAAAAGGCAGATACCGAGTATTATTTTCATCGTCGTGCGCGTTCTATTCACTACTTTTTGGGGTTATAATTCTAAATTTTGCGGTACATGGAGCATGACGAGTGTTCCTGCCGGCTCCTTGGTATCAGAATACAGGTCTTCGACTTCTACCCAGAGTTTCATTCCGCTTGTCTCCGTGAGCAAGGTGAGGCGTTCGTTGATGAGCGCCATACCTGATGAACGGTGTTTATTTTGTTCAAACGGTTTTTGCTCGCTGCTTGCCGTGCGTCCGATTCCGTCATCACTGATACTGCACACGATATATTCATTTGGAGATGGTGCTATCGTAACTACTACTTTTCCTCCGGTCTTACGCGGGAGAATTCCATGCCAGATAGCATTCTCGATATAGGGCTGAATGAGCATCGGCGGGATGAGAATCGATGGTGAGAGCTCGGGATCGAGGATGATTTCATAGGTGAATTTATCGCCGAAACGGAGCTTTTCGAGCTCAAGATAGAGAGTAATTGTTTCAATTTCATCGCTGAGCGGAACGCTGGTATAGCGGCTATTCTCCATAATCAACCGCATGAGACGGGCGAATTTTGAGAGGAAACGATTGGCTTGTTCGGTATCGGAGAGGGTGAGAAAATGCTGTATCGAATTGAGCGCATTGAACATAAAATGCGGGTTAATCTGCGCGCGAAGAGTTTTGTGTTCGGACTGCAGCAGCTTTCTCCGTAATTCCTCCTTTTCTTTCTCCGCTTTCTGACTTCCGTAGCGCATTTCAAGGAGTAGTATCGACGTTTGCTGCGCCTGATGATTTACTTCATGACTAATCTGATTATAGAGCTTGAAATGCCGGAGCGCTGATTTGGGATCTCCTTGTTCTTCAAACACTTCCGAGAGTACTTTATGAATTTCCGCTTGTGCGTCGCGTCCACCGTTTTCCCCTGCAAAGACGAGTGCCTGAAAGAGCGTTTCGAGAGCATTTTCGTAGTCTTTGCGTTCAAAGTATAATTTCCCGATATGGGAGAGCATGAGGGTGTAATTTTGTTTGTCGGCGAGTGGTTCGATGACTTCGAGTGCCTGTCGGTGAAGATCAAACGAGAGCTCATGATTCCCGAGAGATTCGTGAATTACGCCCATATTCCCGAGTGCGAGGGCGACTTGTGAGGTATTTCCCTCTGCCTGAGCGATAGAAAGACTGCGTTCCTGATAGTCGAGAGCTTTGTCAAATTGCCCTAAATATCGGTATTCCTCGCCGATATTACCGAGCGACGCTGCTACTGCACGTTGGTCGTTGAGTTCATTGCGCAGGGCGAGGGAACGGAAATAATAATCGAGTGATTTGTGGTGTTCGTTGATTTTGGAATACAATGCGCCGAGGTTGTTGAGCTGAAGATGGAGTATGCGCTTGTCCCCTATTTCCTCGGCGAGTGCGATTGCCTGCAGGTAATAGTAGAGTGCGATGTCATTATTACTGGTGTCAAAATAGATATGTCCGACATTACCAAGAGCCAGCAATTCTCCGTTTTTCCAGCCAATTTCGCGACTTATATTGAGCGATTCCTGTTGTATTTCAAGTGCTTTATCTATTTTCCCGCTTGTGCGGTACATGATGCCGAGCCAGCCCATAAGCTGTGCGAGAGTCTGTTTGTCGCCGAGCTCTCGATACAACGCCACAGCCCTTTCACAATAGAGAGTTGCATCGGTATAACGCGACTTCATCATGAAGAGATTGGTAATCATTCTGCATGCAAAAGCAATCGACGATTGGTCTTGGGTAGCATCTGCGCGTTCGAGAGCTCTCCGTGCGTGCTGCATCGAGTCGTCAGGGTCGGACACCATAACGAGTTCAGCATGAGCAAGTAATTCTTGAATCGAAAGTTCCATGATAGGAGCAGAATGACGATGTTTTTTTCTGCAAAATACCGCTCTCTTGTTTTCCTGCCAAGATTATTTTTGTTCAGAAGGATAATAATAGTGTGTATCTCCTTACTCGATTACTTCACATTCAACTTCATCATGGCTTCATAGCGGTCGTTGATATCTTTCATTGACGGCTCGGTTTGAATGACTCTCCTACGTTCATTCGCGTCAGCTATCCACCGATAAAACCACGAAATTCCCCATTTTTTTGAATAATAATCGGGTTGCGAATACATCGGATCGGTCATAGCATCCGTAAGCGAGGTGAATTGATATCCCTTTTGAGATAATTTTCCGGTAAGTATCTTGAGATAATCACGGTTGAGCGGATTATCATGGCAGAGATACACTTGACGCACCGAACGCTTATAGGTCT
>JBPOHH010000424.1:0-1660 GCA_052035765.1 Bacteroidota bacterium | reverse complement strand
TGGTATCAAGCAGGTCTCAGAACATGCCTTAAAAGGCGTCACGGCAGATTCGTTGCGGATCAGCAGGGTTCGGATATTGGTATCCAACCTCAAGCTCCATTTATCTAAGGAAGATACGAGCACATTGGGGCATAATGTAAAAGCCGGTCCGTTCCTGATTACGATCGACTCTGCCGGTGTGCGCTTGAATGCTGCAAATTCAATTCCGACAGGCATTTATGACCGCGTAAAATTTGAAATTCACCGTTTTAGCAGCAACGAAATTGCTACGTATCTCAATGATGTGGTGTATAGTGATTTTGTGACCGGTGAACGCTATACCATTATTGTCGAAGGTACGGTGTATAATGCAGGTATTGCCCAACCATTTATCTATCGGAGCAATGTGACGATCAATTTCATGCTCAAATTAGACTCCGATATTCAGCTCGCCCAAAGTACGACCAATGGTATTGTGCTCTTTTTCAGTCCACGGCTTGTCTTCCGTTCGGGTACGTCAGTGCTCGACCCGCGTGACCCGACGAACAGCAATGACATTGACAAAGGAATTAAAACAGCGTTTCATGTGTTAAAGAAATTGTTGTAATTCTCCGGAATAAAAAAAATAGCGGGTGTTTCTCTCCGAATCTGTTATCTACAGACTCAGTCAGAAGCACCCGTTTTTTTTATGAATTGGTCGGATTGGTGACACGTTTTGCCAGAATCACCATCTTCTTCCCCTGCGCCTGCGTGAGAAATATCACTCCACGTTCGCCGGATTGCGCGAATTTCAGACGTTTGCGCACTTCATCCGGCAATTCCGGAAAACCTCGTTTTTTTATTTCTGTTTCTTTGTTCCAATGGAGTTCATTCAACCGTTGTTGGAGATGTTTCGTATTGAATGGAAAACTCTCGATTACCGAAAAAGCCGTCAGAAATTCACTCATTTCCGGCGCTTGAGTACTCACGCCATACGCGATACTTCTATCAAACACCTGCAACGAATTCTCCCGATAAAATTCGCCCAAATACCCGCTCCGAATGAGCGCCGGATGCGGCTCGACGAGATACTTCGCATTCTGCAATTCCAATATTTCTGCCTCTCTTTTCTGCTTCGGCACCCATGAAATTCCCGACTCCACGAGCGTTACGGTGCCGTCTGTTACATCCGTATTTTTCCAGAGGATTTGTTCTTTACACTCATGTTTTGAACCAATCCATTCCCGCACCCAGCCCGGTGGAAGGCGTTCGAAGGTAATCGCAGGTGATATTTTAATTCCTTGCACTCCCGTCACTTGCAGATTCATCACCCATTTCAGCGGCGGTTGATAGTCATCTGCGCTCACGCTCATGCGTTTGCCGTGGGTTTCGCGGCGCGAAGGGTCAGCCCAGAGCGCGTCGAAGTGTTCGGTGAGATGGGGCATAATGTCCTCAGCGCGTCCAATTTTTTGGATAATTGACGAGCACTTCCCCACCAGAAAATTCCTTGCTGCCAGCGCGTGGATTTGCGCATCCATTTCGATGGTCGTGATAGTTGCCGTGCGGGAGAGTTCGGCGGTGTCGATGCCTGCGCCGGTACAGATTTCCAGGATGTGTTTTACCCCCTGAAACCGCTTCGCATGATGAGCGGCAATGAGCGAGGACGTGGACTGTTCATACGTCTGTCGGGTAAAGAGCCAAT
>JBPOHH010000218.1:0-5300 GCA_052035765.1 Bacteroidota bacterium | reverse complement strand
GAATTACTATAGGAGTGACCATTAAACCGAGAGATGAGAAAAAATGTTCCGCGCTGAATAGAATTACTCCATTTAGGACAGAGAATTGTAAAGTTCTAAGGAGAAAAAAGTTAATTCTCTGCTAATTCCTCGTTTCCCTGCACTTCATACCTCTACAGTTAACCGAGAATGGTTATTTTTGCCGTTATTCCTCAACAAACAACATCAATTACACACAAGGTCACACGTATGAAACGTTTACTCCTGCTTGCCTGCATCATGGGATGCGCTCTTTTCAGTTCTGCTCCTCTCTCTTCTCAGCCATCTACGCCTCCCGATGGTGCTCCCAAAAAACCCAAAGAAACGCCCTTTTCCGACGCAATCGACGGCTATACCAAAATCGAAGGTTTGTTCACCTTCTATTGGAAAGAAAGTGAAAGTAAACTCTTGATGGAAATCAAGCCCGAACAGTTCAATACCCTGTATTTATGCAGTATTACCCGCCAAAGCGGTGATGCATATCTCTTCGACGGGAGTTCGCAGATCGGTGAATTTCCTTTCGTCTTCCAGCGCGTCGGCAACCGCGTTCTGCTGCTCAACAAAAACGTTTCCTTCCGCGCCGACAGCAACGAAGTCACTGCCCGCACCATCAACCGTAACATGTCGAATTCCTTAGTCGGTAGCGCGAAAATCACCATCCTTCCCAATCCAACGGGCGGAGGAGTACTCGTCGATGCCGATCCGTTTTTTATCCAGGATGTGGCACTTGTCGGAGCAATGACCGATGCGATGAAGATGAATTTCTCGCTCGACAAAGAAAATTCGTATTTTCTGGAAACTAAATCCTTTCCGCTCAATACCGAACTCGAAATCAATCTCCATTTTAAGTCCTCGAAGCCACAACCGATTACGACCTTACCTGACTCACGGAGTATGATGCACCGCTATCATTACAGTATTGCCGCCGTGCCGCAGTCCGCAGGATTCACACCTCGCCCCGCTGATGACCGTGTCGGACATTTCACGACTATCTTTCAGGATTACAGTGACTTAATGAAAGACACTCCGTACAAGCGTTTTGTCAACCGGTGGAATTTAGAAAAAGAAAATCCTTCGGCAAAGCTCTCCAAGCCCAAAAAACCTATCGTCTATTGGCTCGAAAATACCATCCCGCTCGAATACCGCGAATGGGTCAAAGAAGGCGTTCTGATGTGGAATGCTGCGTTTGAACGTATCGGCTTCCAGGATGCCATCGAAGTACGCCAAATGCCGGATACTGCCGATTGGGATCCCGCCGACGCGCGCTACAACACGATTCGTTGGATGATTCAACCCGGTGGTGGCTATGCAGTTGGACCTTCCCGTGCCAATCCTTTTACCGGCGAACTCTACGATGCCGATATCCGCATCAGTGCCGATTTTATGCGGCACATGCACCGTGAATTCGCGCAGTTTATTCAGCCGCTGACATCGATGACTGATGATCATGAACCGCGCGATCCATTCTCAGGAAAGCAAAATTCAACGAAAAATCTGTGTAATTATGCCGAAGGCGGCGCGCGCGAACTCGCTTTCGGACTCAGTATGCTCGGAATGCGGGCAGGGGAAATGACACCCGAACTCAAGCAAAAATACGTGCATGAATATGTCGTATCGCTTGTCGCGCATGAAGTTGGGCACACGCTCGGTCTGCGCCATAATTTCAAAGCAAGTTCGATTTATTCGCTCGATCAATTACACAATCCTGAGTTTACCCGCCAGCACGGCACCAGCGGTTCGGTCATGGACTATCATGCCATGAATATCTCCCCCAAAGGCAAGCCACAAGGAGATTTTTATCATCTGACGCTCGGCGAATATGACTTTTGGGCAATTGAATATGCATATAAGCCGTTCGAATCCAACGAATTTAAGTCCGAGAGTGAAATGCTGGAAGCAATTGCATCCAAATCCACCAAACCCGAACTTATATACGGAACCGACGAAGACTGTTTTGGTAACTCTCCCCGCGGTATCGACCCGACGGCGACACTTTTTGATCTTAGCAGTACGCCGATTGAGTATTTCAGCGAACGTATGGATATGGCGCAGGAACTCTGGCGGAATATTCCTTCAAAATTAGATATTAAGGGCAATCGCTTTCAGACCTATCGCTCATCGTTTAGTCAGGGAATAAGTGAGTATTTTGGCGCGGCGCGGGGAATTCCACGTTATATCGGTGGAATTTATACCAATCGCGCACATATCGGAAACAGTGGCGGTAAAGTGCCTTATACGGCAGTTCCGGCGGCTGAACAACGGAAAGCGCTGTCTGTTTTAGCAACGAAAGTATTTGCTGCTGATGTATTTACATTCTCTCCTGACTTGCTTAATCGTCTTGCCGGTGAACGCTCGGAAGACTTCGAAGGTTCAATCTGGCGCGGTCGTCTCGATTATCCGATCCATTCCATCACCGCAGGAATTCAATCTTCGCCGCTTTATACACTTTACAATGCCGATGTACTCACGCGGGTGTATGACAATGAAATGCGCTTCGCAGCAGGTGAACAGCCCTTTACGATGGCTGAATTATTCAGCACGGTGCGTGATGCAATCTGGAGTGAATTAGCAAAAGGGGAGGCAATTAATAGTTTTAGAAGGGACTTACAGCGCAGTCACATCAGCATTCTTGCGCAATTCCTCGTTAAGCCCGCTCCGGGCACGCCGAATGATGCAATTGCTCTTGCGAGAATGGACCTGACGACAATTAAAAAGCAACTCGAAACCAGCGCCAAATCCAAGAAAATTGACCCCACAACCAAGGCACATTGCGAGGAAATTGCAGCAAAAATTGACGCAGCTCTCAAGGTGCAAATGCAAATGGGACAATAACTTCCATCGAGTTGTACATGCAGGAGGGGATAGGTTCTACAGCCGAACATCATGAGAGCGTTTATGTCTATTTTGGAAGAACTCGAGCAAAGCTACCGGACAGCTGCTGAGGGGATTGATAAGCTCATCAAGGGAACTACATGGCTCATTCAACTCTACAAAAGTGATCCTGTCCGAGCTATTGAGGTTGCACGGCATTGTGTGGCTTCGGCACAGGAATTAGCCCGCCCGAGGGAAGAGGGACTCTCGCATTGGATAATCGGCAGAGCATCGACACTGTTGCGTGATTATGAGACAGCTTTGGAAGAGATGAATAAGGCAAAGTTGGCCTTCGAACAATGCAAAGACTACGATGCACTCGGTAATGTATATCATTGTATTGGAGATATTTACGAGAAGAATAACAACTTCGAGGCAGCCCTGAGTGTCTATGCTGATGCTATTGGATTCCTCGAAGGGCAGCAATCGGAGCAGTGTCGGCAGATTCTGGCCCGGGTACTCAACGGATTCGGGATAATCCAATGTAAAATTGCCGATTATTCTCTCGGACTAACTTGTTTTTATAAGGCATTGGAATTGTCGCAGGATATAGGTGACAAGACTATTCTTGCGCAGACGTATGTCAATATCAGTACCTCATATATGCATGTCGGGGATGTGTCGAATGCTTTGGTAAGCTACAATACGGCGCTGTCTCTTGCTCAGGAAACGAACAATGAACTGAGCATAGCCATCATTCGCACCAATATCGGGAGCATCTATTTTCAGTTCAAAGATTATCAGAGCGCGCTCGGACATTATTTGCAGGCATTGCAATACTTCTCCGAACACGCAGATTCGGTGCCGTACGATGGTCTCATGACATTATATACCAACATCGGCTCGACCTTCGAAGCGATGAATAATTATGCAGTTGCTCTCGAATATTTCGGTAAAGCGCTCGTGCTAGCGCGAAAGCATCACAGCAAATGGGGCATGATGCTTTCCTATCATGGAATTGGCAGTATTTACCTGAAATTGCACGATATAGTTAAAGCTGAGGAGTATCTGCTGTATTCGCTTTCCCTCAGCAAAGAACTCGATACCCGCCTCGAAGAAGCAGAGTCGCGGCTGTCGATTGCTCTCTGCAGAATGGTAGCCGAAAAGTATGAAGAAGGCATGGAATTGCTGCTACAGGCGCTCAGCTTGGCGTATCTCGTCGAATCCCCTCCGACAATTGCGAAAATCATCGAGCATATCCTTGACCTGCCGACGGATTATCTAACCAAAGCGCAGCGGGCGAACTACAGGCGACAGTATCGGATAAATACGCAAACGCTGTTTTCCGAACAGCGCGAAGGAACGATAAAGCGGGATTTACTCCGGCTCGAACTCCAATATACGCTCCGTCAAATGCAGTCTATTCACCTGCCGGATGACGAAGCGGAAGATATGAGCAGCACTCTGCAACTCAGTAATCGAAAAAGAGTGGACTCGCTGACGGATATTCTCAAAAAGGAAAACGAACCTCTGCACAAAGCACCGGATTCGATTTCGGTGTTTACTCTCGGTGGCTTCCGTCTGGTTATTAATGGTCGTGAAATTGACCGTAATGACTGGAAAAACCGCAAGAAAGCGCGCGATATATTTAAGTATTTGCTGCTCAATCACCGCAAGTCTGTTCCTTTTGATACCCTTATCGACGTTCTCTGGGAAGATGCCGGCGCTCGCGATTTGCTCCCGTCCCTCTGGAATGCCGCCTCGGTGATTCGGAAAATTCTCCAACCCGAGCTACCGGCGCAGACACAGTCGCAGTATTTACTCGTGCAGGATAATTGCTATATGCTGAATTTAGGGGAAATATGTTTTATTGATTTTGTGGAATTTCAATCGCTTATCGCGTCAGCCGATTCTATCGATGACCATCAACGTAAAATCCCGTATTTCGAAAAAGCAATCGCGCTCTATCAGGGAGATTTCCTGAAAGAAGATCAATTAGCCGAATGGACGACCTTCGAACGCGAAAAGATGAAAGAACAGTATTTGCAGGCACTTATGTTCGTCGCCAAGGACTGTGCAGAACGAAAACAACGCTCAAAAGCTACCGAATATATCCGCCTCGCTCTCGAAGCTGACCGCGTGTATGAGGAGGCATATACGCTTCTTTTTACACTCTATTCTCCAGACAAAGACAAAATCGAAGCACAAAAATGGGCGAAATTCTGCATCGATTCTTATCAGAAAGAATATGCAGCCGAGCCGCCTGCCGTATTGAAGAAATTGATGGGAATACTCTAACTCTACTTTGGCAGTTTACGATTATAGGTACATACGATAAACCTTAGTAGAAATATGGCACGGATAGAATAAACCTTATTACCTTATTTTATCAATTCTACCATGGAGAATGCCTGCTTTTTATAAAAATAAGGTTGTCCTTCAGGTTGGTTTCGTATGCTACTAAGGTTTTC
>JBPOHH010000187.1:0-3072 GCA_052035765.1 Bacteroidota bacterium | reverse complement strand
GAATTCTATCTATGGCTATAAAAATGGAATAATAGATACACAAACTAGAGTTAGAATATTTACGTATAAGTTTGATAGTAGTCAGCATCTTATTGAATTGTTAAGCCATCAATCTCAAAACCCAAGTGATGTAAAACGTGTTTACAGATACGATGAAGATGGAAATAACACTGAGGAAGTTAGATATGGATTAGGTGATACAGTAAGTTCATGGTATCTGTATAAATTCGATAGCAACCATAAATTAATTAATATGGTTAGATACAAATCTGATGGAACAGTCGACAGAACCGAAATGACCAAATATGATAGCAATAGTAATAAAATTGAATGGATGTGGCTTTTGTCGGATAACTCTCTTAATTGGAAAGAAATATACAAGTATGATATCAATAATAATTTAATCGAACAAGGTCGCTATTCTCGCAACGGTTCTCTATTTTGGAAAAATACTTTTACCTATAATGAAAAAGGCTATAAAATAGCAGAAGTAAAATACTCATCGTATGGATCGGATAGTACAAAAACTGAATATAAATATAATAACTTAGGCCGTAAAATAGAAGAAGTCAACTACACATCTGACGGAGTAATTGAACGAGCGATTTCAAATAATTATGATGATGCAGGCAATCCTGTTGAGTCTATTCAGTTTAATTCAGATAAATCACTCCATTTAAAAGTTATACGTTTATTCGATACGAAAGGTAATGTAATAGAGGAAACTTGGTATAAAGAACCGAATATAGTTAGCTCGAAACGTGTGAATAAATATGATGAATACGGTAACCTACTTGAACAAATTGATTATAATAATTTAAATGAACCAGGGGTCAAAATCGAATTTATCTACTCCAAATAAACCCATTCACCTCCCCACCACCACCCGCTCCGTAAACACATCACTCCCCAACTGCAAACGCAGCAGATACACGCCGTTCGGCAAATGCTGCGTAGAAAGAATATACTGACTTTTAGAGTCATCGGTCGATTGACTACATACCACATTCCCAAGAATATCGGAGAGAATCAACATGCCTGTTCCATCGCGCTTATTGCCAAACTCAATGCGGAGATGATCAGCGGCAGGATTGGGCGTGATGCGCCATTTGGGGATATCGGTTATTTCTTCTGCGGTTGTGGAACTCCTTGCTTCTGCAACTGTTACATCATCAATCCACATCGTTTGTTCGGCCGGTGAACCGTCGCCGATGTAGGGGGCGATTAAAAATTGATTGAACATCATCGACTCGTTTTGTGCCGTGCGGAACATCACGCCCTGCGCGTCAATTAAAAGCTTCCCGTCGAACCAATACTGCGCCACACCATCGGCGATTCCTTTGCCGTTTTCGATGCTATTGAGCTTGAAATATGCTTCCACAAAATGCCACTCGTTCTTGTTGTACGCTCCTGCTTCGCCGAATGCGCGCGTGGTGGATTTCCATGCTTTTCCGTTGCGCCATTCTGTGCCGCTTGGATAGCAGTCACCGGCGGGAAAGGCATCGCCGGAGCCGTTACAACCGGCGCATGCACGGGCTTCGGTGATGTTGGTTAAGTCCTTCTTAATATTCGCAGTATCGATATTCTCTCCATCCTGAAATGAGAGCAGCGGGTAGCCGTTGTTTTGTTCGATATAGAGCGTCATCTTCGTCCACGCCGGTCCGACATACTTGTCATTGAGCGTAGTCGTAAAGTGGAATTCATGCGGGTGATAGGGCTTGCCCGAACCAACAAAATTCGCACTATATTTCACCCAATAACTCAAATACACCGACCTGCTCGGCGTACATTGCCGGCGAATCGCGCTTCCCTGTGCCTTCGTTCCGCCCTTGCGATAGATATACTCGGCAGCACGTCCGCCCGCGCCGTGAAATTCACTCGCCGTCGTCGGAATTGTGGCATTGTCATACCACCCGCGCTGCGTGAAATTCGGATCGTCAAAAGACTCGCGGAAGAAAATAGTCTGCGCTGTAAGCGATTGACTTACAAGAAAGATAAGTAGTAATAGTATTCTCATCGAAGTATAGAGAGTGGCGTTGACAGAATTCCCGTATTCGTCACATAACGCACGTGATACACACCGGTCGGAAGATGCTTGGTGTCGATTGTTACTTGTCGAACAGGTTCGGTAATGATTATATTTTCCAATTGATTACCCAAAATATCCGTTAGAATTACCCTTCCTCGCCCTAGCAGTCCATTACCCGTAATCACACAGTGCTCATTGCAGGGATTCGGAGAAATATTCCAACCGCCACGCAGATTACTTTCATCTTTATCCACGGCACTTGCACCCTCACGATACGGCTTAAAACTAAACGCATACGTACAGGTATCGTAGGTGAATGACTGTTCATTCAACAGTCGCAACATCGCTGTTCCGCTGATAGTAACATCCTTCGGTACATCCGCCGGCGGTGTCGTCTTCGTGAGATGGAAATTAAAATGTGTGCGTCCGTTGGCAAAATCACCTTTGGCATTAAAGAGCGAAAGGATACTTTCTTTGGTATCGGGCGTGTAGTAGGGATTCGGCGCGAGCGTGCATTGGAGGATAGGATATGCCCACCATTTTTGGGATTCATTCCGGAAGTGAATCATCAGGTCACCGCGAAAGGGCTGTTCGGTCTGAATCGTGACCGAGTCGATCACAATACTATCGCAAAAAGCACCGGTCGAAGGCGCCACCGGACGCACTGAATCAAAAAAGTCGAGGATGGCATTGGTATAATCGGCATGGAATTCATGATCGGCGTAAGCGACGCGGTACTGATAGAGGGCTTCTTTCCATAGATCTTCCTTAAGTCGTGAGAATTCAGGGAATAATGTTGTGTATCGAATACCCTTTTCGAGAGAATCAGGCAGCATAATCGGACGATGGAGCGAGTCGAGGAGACCCTTGCTTTGGAGTTCGTTGTAGAGAGCAATCGACGTTGCTTTGTTGATACCATCGACCCGTGCAAACCGTTCAGGATACAGCGGATGGAGCGTGTTCAGCAGATACTCGCTGCGCACGCCGCGCTTTTGGAGCGTGCGGTAATTCCCGAATGCTTTGATCGTATTACCGCCGATATC
>JBPOHH010000567.1:0-1839 GCA_052035765.1 Bacteroidota bacterium | reverse complement strand
TTATTGTAATGATAGACAGCTTTTTCCTGTTCTGCGCGTTCGTCGCCCCAGCCATTTACCTTAAGATAATTCACTACACTTAAGACATCATCCGGCACATCGAAGAGATTGACCTTGCCGTCGCCGTCGCCGTCGGTGGACCAGCGCACATAGCTTGATGGAAGGAATTGAGACATACCGAAGGCGCCTGCGGAGGAGCCGTAGAGCTCGAGAGCAGAAATCGGTGATATTTTTTGCAGGGTGTCGAGAGCCAGGAGTTCGCCTATTGCCCAGTTTGATTTCTTCCTCGCGCGCTCTTCTATTTTTTTCTCCAACGTGCGGATATCCGTCGTATCGGCGGGTGTACGGGCGGCTCGCATAGCTTCTATGTTTTTCTCGATATTCTCCGGCGTACCGGCGAGTGCGACGCTGAAAAATGTCGAGGGCACATAATTCTTGCCAAGTACGGTCCCGAATTTTGTCTCTACCCACATAATCGCGACGATTGCTTCTTTGGGCACGAGAAATTTCTGTTCGGCTGCTTCGAGGATAGGAAGATTTTTGGCAATAAATTCCTTACACTTCTTCACCGACTGCTTGTTGTAATGCGAGGAATAATCAGCTTTTTTGATCGGTCCGGTGACATTGATTTTGACAAGATTCTCCTCAAAGTTAAGCCGCGCTTCGTTGAGCATTTTCATGAGAAATGCAGTATCAATTCCGCGTTTAATGAGCGTTTCGGCGACTGAAGAGAACTCCACATGAAGGTATTTAGCGGGTTTGTTTCCGTAGTTTTCGGTAATCTCCCTCACTATCGAGGTTGTTTCCGCGACAGGTGGCGGTGGTGGCGGGTCAGGCGCTGTTCTGCATGCCTCGTATAATAATGATGAAACAAGTAGCGCAGTACAAATAAGCACAGAAGATGAACGAGGAGAAGATAAAAACGACATAATCAAGCAAGTAAAATATCAAAATTCATAGCGTGGACTCACGACGCGGAATTTCCCGTATGAGAAATCTTTGCTCGGTAAATTCCACACAAACTCAACTTCAGAGGGTATTGTAATACCTTGGTATTCCTGATAATCCCGACAATAGAGCGTAAACTGTTCTTTCTCGAATGACCCTTTAAAATCCCGAAACTTGTCATGGGTAACGATATGATCGATCCTGCCGTCGGGTGAGAACGAAAAATTCGCCGATGCTCTCAGGCCCTGATAATGAATCGTCGCTTTTGCTTCAAATTCACTGATAGACGACCATTCAATATGCTTGCTCGGTAATAATGCCGTCGGGAACCATACAGCTTCCATCAAATACCGGGAAAGGAGTGTAATATCTGCCTCAAAACCGCTTGGCTCCAACAGTGTAATTGTCCCCAAAAGACGCACACGCCCATGACCTTTTCCATGAATAAATTCGAGAGATGCTGTTTTGTATGGCAAAAGGGAAGACCCGAAGCGTGCTTTCCAGACCATGCCGGGTTCGTACGTGCCATACCACGCACTCGCTGTCAGATGCGACCAATCGCCGTCAATCGCCGTTCGAAAGTCTGCTTCCTGCTTCATTTTCACAAAATCGACATATCGTTGTCCTTCGCGCAAGACATTCGAGAAATACTTTTGGACAATCGGAGGAAGCGATGTAATAGATGCCGCATGGAATACTTTACCGCCAGACTTGCCGAATTCACGGGCGCGCAATCGCCTGAGTGAACGGCCCACTTTGTAGCGTGACCACACTGCACTAATCAGACACAGCAGCAGAAAGCTTCCGACAAGACTACCGGTAATTATAGTGAATTTCGATTCCATATCTTTTCTCCGATTGAGGACAAACGCACTTCGCTATTTTTATATT
>JBPOHH010000105.1:0-8416 GCA_052035765.1 Bacteroidota bacterium | reverse complement strand
TGCATTGTCACATCGGGACCTATATGCTCAATCCTAACTGCTACAGCATAGCAGCGACCAAGCTCTCGGATCTGGCGTTCAATATCAAGCAGCGATACAATAAGAATATAGAATATTTAGACTTAGGTGGTGGCTTTGCATCCATGAATTCACTCAAGGGGGCGTATCTTCAGGCATCAGATACGGTGCCGACGATCGATGATTATGCTGAAGCGATTACCTCAGCGATTCTGAATTATGGGTTTAAACGGGAAGAATTACCAACCCTTTTCCTCGAAACAGGGCGCGCGCTCATTGACGATGCAGGATACCTGCTCGGAAGTGTGATAGCAATCAAGCGTTTGAGCGACGGACGCCGGGCGACGGTGATGGATTTTGGTGTAAATCTATTATTTACAGCATTTTGGTATGATCATAAAATATCACCTGCGCAGGATTTTACGCATCACAGCGAGGATATGGTGTTGTATGGTCCATTATGCATGAATATCGATGTGGTGCGGGAAAGTATCAATCTTCCACTCCTGAATCGCGGCGATCAAGTGGTCGTGCATCGGGTTGGCGCGTATAATATGACCCAATGGATGCAGTTTATTCAAATGCGACCGAATGTGGTGATGATTGACATGCAGGGTACGCCGCGTATTATCCGCACAAAAGAGTCTCTTGATACAATTTCGGCTTACGAGCGAATGCCCGAACACTTGGCAACGTTTACCTTATAATCATGCAATCTACCGACGTTCGTTCCGCAAAATTCTGGCTTGACAGTATTCTCAGCAGTTACTCTCAAATTTTCTTCTCACTTGATAAAATGCTGGGTGTTATCATCGTATTGGTCACGTTCATTCAGCCTCATCTCGGAGCGTGCGGACTGGCGGCGGTATGCGTTAGTACTTATCTTTCTTATCTCTTACGCCTTCCGCATGCGCAGATTCGTGAGGGTTTGTTTGGATTTAATGCTCTCCTCGTTGGTCTCGCACTTGGTTACGAATACAAGTTCAACGGCGTATTTGTCCTTGTCTTCTTCTCATCGATGGTCATCTTGATGCTGATGACGATAATTCTCCGCAGCGCTTTTTCTTATCAACGACTTCCCTATTTTACGATTCCATTTTTACTTACCTACTGGCTCATGTATCTTGCGTGTGGGAGTTTTGCCCATGTCGAACTCCAGGAGCAGTACGCCTATACCCTTAATTATGCAGCAAGCGCTTCACAGTCGCCGGTGTACTTATTGGCACATAGTCTGGACGCTGTGGCGTTGCCTTCGCTTATCTCTACGTATTTCAAGACATTAGCTTCGACATTTTTTCAAAATTCCGTGCTCGCCGGCATGTTCATTGCCGCAGGAATCCTGGCATTCTCCCGCATCGCCTTCACGCTTTCGGTTCTTGGTTATCTAGGTGCATTTCTATGGTTTACGGTGTTTGGGCTTGATCCGGCGCTGCTGACGGAACATCTAGTGGGCATCAATTTTATCTTTATGGCAATTGTCCTCGGATGTTTTTTTGTGGTGCCGAGTAAGTGGAGCTATCTGCTTGTCATTTTCTTGACTCCTATACTAACTATATTTTACATTGGCTTGCAGAAGCTATTACTCCCATTCCAGCTCAAAGGTTTTACGCTTTCGTTCAGCTTGCTCTCACTGCTGGTGATATATTTCCTGCGTACGAATATCGCGCATCATTTTGTGCAACTCGTGACGATTCAATATTATTCGGCAGAAAAGACATTATACAAACATCTTACGGCTACTAAGCGCTTTGCACATTCGCATTTAGCTAAGCTCCACTTACCGGTGTGGGGTCAATGGCGCGTGAGTCAGGGATATCATGGTTCGATTACGCACCTCGGCGAGTGGTCGCATGCGCTCGACTTTGTAATAACCGATGAACGGGAGTCCACATATCGAGACCCCGGCACGACATGTGAAGACTATTATTGCTACAACAAGCCGGTCCTAGCGCCGCTAGACGGGTATGTCTATGATATTGTTAATACTATAGAAGACAACGAGATATCTGATGTCAATGTCTCCCATAACTGGGGAAATTCAATCATTCTTAACCACAACAACGGACTCTTTACACAGCTCTCGCATCTGCGGCGCAATAGTTTTAAAGTGTCGATTGGTGATTATGTGACCAAAGGAACCGTGCTCGCTGCGTGTGGCAATTCCGGACGCTCGCCCGAGCCGCATCTGCATTTTCAGGTGCAGTTGACTCCGGGAGTTGGCGCGAGAACGTATCCGTACCCTTTTGCATATTTTATAGAAAGTACGAACGATTCCAGACGCTTGTGTACGTTTGAAGTTCCGAAAGAAGGTGCTCTCGTCAGTGCTGTTGAGGTCGCAGGACTCCTGCTGCGGAGTTACGATATTACGCCCGGCAAGCATCTCCGGCTCACCGATGAACATCAGCAGCAGACAGAGTGGCAATGCAGCACCGATGCCTATAATCGAACGTATCTCTACTGTGCCACAACCAATTCGACCCTGTGGTTCACCAATGACGGTGTGATGTTTTATTGCTATGATTTCGAAGGAGATACCAGTTCCCTTCTCTTCGATTTTTACTTAGCAAATTATCGGGTATTACTTTCTGTCGATCGGAGTATTGAAGTAACCGACAGCTATCCGCTGATTCATTTCAGCAATCGTTTTTTGCTGATACTGCAGGACTTCCTTGCACCATGGTTCATCTTTATTCAGGCGCAGTACCGGCTTACCTGTGTTGAATGCGATAATCCCACGACTCCTAAAGTAGTACGATTGCAGTCCTTGGCATCATCGCGTATTACCGGAAGAAACATACAGACAAAAAAATTCGAACTGAGTTTTCGTGACAATCAGTTGCACGAGTTTTCCATTCTTCATCATTCTACCAAATCGACCTACACATGCGCTCTTGTTTAATTGGAATGTTCTTGCTCTTGGGTTTCTTCCGCATGCACGCGCAGCAGGAATCACTCACCTACGACTCTGCCGACAGTATTACGTACCGCCTCTATATGGAGAAGAATTACAGCGAATTACAACGGGTTGCCAAAGAAGCACTTGCACAGGAAATTGACTTCTTTTACCTGCGGATGAGAGTGGGTATTTCGTATTATGGTGCTTATAATTACGAAGCAGCGCTCGAACATTTCAAGCGCGCCTATGAAATGAGTCCTACTGACGAAGCGGTGCAGGAATACTACTATTATTCCCTCTTTTTGACCGGACGGAAAGAAGATGCTCTTGAGGTAGAAGCTACAGGCGGTGAACGCCTCAAAACGCTGACGGGCTATGCAGCACGACCTGCTTCAGCGCTTGTCCGGTCATTCGAAACTCTCTCCTGTACCGGTGGATTTTTTCTCACCGATCACAGCATTGCTGCAGCGAGTAAAGACTACAAGGCAGACGGCGTCTATGCCGAAACATCGGTGCAGGGTGCGATGTCTTTTTTTTCGGCACATATTGCTAATTCTCTTACAAGCCGTTGGAAATTAAAGAATTACTTCTCTATCTTTTCCGTTGCTTCGACAGGAATCGTGCAGAGTTTTTTGCCGACTGTCGAGCGTGTGTATGCGAATGCGAGTGTTCAGTATAATCTGGTAACAGAGTATCGCTTTGAAAATGGATTCATGACTTCCGTGGCGGCAGGAGTGTATAAAGAGCGTTCCAATCGTCTCACTGCGACATTCGATCCATCGAATATTACCCCGGAGTATACCACGGTCGATTTTGACAATAACGCTGTATCAGCTTCTATTCTGGGAGGTTACAGATACAAGAATCTACAATTTACCCTATCGGCCTCTTCTGCAACATTTTCAAAGAAGCAACAATTGCAGGGTGAAATTGGGGTATGGTATTATCCGTTTGGCAATCAGAATTACTATGCCTATTCTGCGCTCGCTCTTCTACGGAATGATACACTGACGCGGGCAATTACATCCATTAAGCTTGGCGCAAAACTCCTGCCGATGGTTTGGTGTGAGGTCAAAGCCGGCTACGGGAATCATCAAAATTATCTCGGTGCACTTGGAGTCGAAGCATATAATACGGTCGATCCAATCAAGGCGCAGGTTGGGATTGGTTTGTTGGTGAGTTGGAAAAAAATGACTCTCCAGCCCTATTACACATTGCAGCAACGGGAGATGAGCTCAGTGCAGTATCCGACGCTCAAGGAAATGGCAATTATTAGAACTATCTATTATAATCAATTATTTACAACTACTCTTACATGGAATATATGAAACACCTGATTGTATCCTTTCTCCTCGTCATGGCAGCACCCGTGATGCAGGCACAGACGCAAGCTCAATTACAGGAAGCATTTTTGAAAAGCTACACAGCCGAAAACAGCAAGAAATACGGGGAGGCAATTACGAGCCTGGAAGCGGTGGTTTCGCCGAGTTCGTATGAAATTAATCTCAGACTGGGATGGTTATATTATCTCGACGGCAAATTTGAGCGTTCGGTCGGTTATTATAAAACAGCCGTGAATCTCATGCCGGCGGCCACAGAGGCATTATGGGGAATTGTCACGGTCTATGAAGCAAAAAAAGACTGGGTGAATGTCGAAAAAACATATCAGGCAATTCTCAAGCTGGACCCTAAAAACTCATCTGCTCATTATCGTATGGGTGTAATATATTATTACCGGAAGGACTACACGACGGCCAAAAAGTACTTCGACACCGCGCTGAATCTCTATCCATTTCAATACGAAACGATGCTCATGAGCGGCTGGACAAATTATTTCCTCGGCAAGACAAGCGAAGCGAAAGTGCTTTTCTATAAAGTGCTCCTCAATCATCCGAGTGATGCTTCTGCTCTTGAAGGTCTTGCGCTGATCAAATAACAGCAAGCACAGTCTATCTACTTGTTTTTGCAGAATAGTACGGGGCTATTCAGTCGGAATATTCATCGAGCAGTTCATCAAAATAGTCGCCACATCGGCGGATACCGGTCTGATAAACGAATTCGTAATTTTCCCGTTCATCGGGGTCGTTTTTGAGTGCATTACAGAGAATCGCCACTTCGATTTCTGTAAATAAGATTAAATCCTCGCGGTTAATTTTCATATTTATAGAGCTATTATTGCCACTTAGAGGCATACGTTATTGAAAAATAGTATGATAACGACCACTATAGAATACTGTGAAATTGTAGCCGGACATTGATCCTATCCATCGTACAAGCAAGCATACCGACGTTTGTCTGCGAAGGGAATACTTGCTTTTCTTCAAAAAGGCAGCATATTCTGAATTGGAAGAATGACACTGCAAAATTACTTCATTTCCACTTTCCTTCCAACTTCATACCAACCTGTAATCCATAGCTATATCAGAGGTGAATCATATCTCAGGGAAAGAAGCAGGTATTCTAGACCTGTAAAATTGGAATATGTATAGTAGTTTGCTTGATGGTAGAGCATACATGACAAAAGTCATAAATCCATGGATGAGATTTCTCTATTTTTGATTATCGATGCCTGAAGTATGGAATAGAATATGAATTTCAATTAAAACAGTATTTTACAAAACAGTATTAAGCATTATTATAAAAGGAGGTTATATGAAGAATTGGTGGCTACGTCTTGGCATCCGGATGAAGATTGTTCTACCGGTTGCCTTTATTTCCCTTATGATGAGTGTATGTTTGTTTTTATACTTCAGTACACGCTATCGACAGTCGGAGACAGATGCATTGGTTCAGAAGGCACGTACTATTCTTCTTGCTGCCGAATCAGCACGGGAATTCACCGCTGATCAATATAGTCTCGGTATCTTTCGCACCGACATTACCAATAAAGAAAAAATCCTCCATACCGTACCCATTTATGCAGCAATTCAAGTAGCGGAAATGAAAGCCAAAGAGCTTGGCTTTCAGATGAAAGTGCCGAAGCATAGTCCACGGAATCCGGATAATCTACCGGATGAATATGAGACCGGTGTTCTCAGGCAGCTTGAAAGCGGCACTGTCGCCGAATCTTGGGAAATAGACCACGTAACTAACAAAGTACGCTACTTTCGACCTGTAAAGCTCACTCAGGAATGCATGCGGTGTCATGGTGACCCTGCGACTTCGCAGGAATTGTGGGGGAATTCCGACGGCAAAGACATTACCGGCGCAAAAATGGAAAACTGGAAAGTGGGCGAAGTCCATGGAGCATTTGAAATTATGATGGATATGTCGCCTGTTGATGCCGCATCACGTTCACACGGATTAACCATTGCCGGCTATACAGCCCTCTCATCATTATTGCTTATTGGTTTCATGACATTTATAGCTAATTCTATCACCAGACCTTTACGCGAGCTTAACGAAGCAGCCAAAAAAGGCGCACAAGGTGAGGAAACACATATCCATATTACCGCAAAAGACGAGCTTGGTTCGCTTGCAGAGTCATTTAATACCATGACCGGAGTACTGTTGCATGGAATTCGAGAACAGCAAGAATACCTCTCCCGCAGTACTGACAGACTTTTGGCGGAGATGACTAAATTCTCGAAGGGTGACCTGACGGTGGAGGTAGCGCCCGAACAAGACGATAGCATCGGACAGCTTTTTGTCGGATTCAATACTTCAATTGCTAATATGAGACATGTTATCAGTATGGTTTCAGAGAGTTCGACCGAATCAGCGAGCGCTAGTACACAGATATCAGCAAGTATCGAGCAAATGGCAAGCGGTATTCAGGAGCAGTCCTATCAGGCGACAGAGGTAGCAAGGGCTATTGAGGAAATGGTACGAACAATTCAGGATACCACGCGGAATACCACCACCGCTGCACATTCAGCTCAGGCAGCCAATGAAAAAGCACGGATTGGTGGACAGGTCGTGGCATCAACGATTGACGGAATGTCGAAAATCTCAACCGTCGTTCACAACTCCGCACTCATCGTCCAAGATCTCGGGAGAAGTTCGGAAGAAATCGGTGAAATCGTCCAGGTCATCAACGATATCGCTGACCAAACCAATCTTCTGGCTCTCAATGCAGCGATAGAATCAGCCCGCGCCGGCGAACATGGACGTGGATTCGCTGTGGTCGCCGACGAAGTACGGAAGCTCGCCGAGCGTACGACCGAAGCTACCAAACAAATTGCATCTATTATTAAAAACATACAGCACGGTACCAAGAGTGCGGTTATCTCGATGTCCGAGGGTACTAAAGATGTCGAAGTCGGCATGCAGCTTGCCAATCAGGCAGGGTCTGCATTGCAGGAAATCATCACAGGAATTGCATCGGTGGCTGATATTATTTCTCAGGTAGCGACGGCAAGCGAAGAGCAGTCCTCGACGAGTGCAATGATTGCCAAAAATATTGAAGGTATCAGCAATGTAACGCATGAAACCTCGCTCGGTACGCATGAAATAGCAAGAGCAGTGTCTGACTTGGCTCGCATCACCAACGGTGTGCAGGCATTACTTGCTCAATTCAAAACCGACAAACCGGTGTTTCATTCTGCTGCTTCTGTGACAGCTTCCGTGCAGGAATCTTCAGCGCGCAGCATGCTTGAGTCGGCACGTCGATATTGACAGATTCGCCGGAAACCCGGAATTGCCATCATGAATAGAAAGCCCGAGGGATGTGTTCCTTGGGCTTTTTGTTGATACATCGTATTCGATCTTGAGCGCGGGCAGTGACCCCAACTATGGTTCCCAATTTCAAATCTCCACATACATTGTCAGTAATCTAGATTTTCATGCTACCCGATTCAAAATCAGACGAACATAACCAATCGATTTCTACGAAACGACCATCCTTTCTTGCTTGATGACTGATGCTTTCAACACCTTTCTTGTACTACGTGTATAAAGATCTGATTCTTCATTTTGGAGAATTACTCTAAATAATAATCTTATCGAATAATTAGACATGACTTTTATCATGTCCTTATATAAATTGAAATGCTATTTTTGTGAAAGTGACTACAGGGTAGCAATCTTATGAGGACAAGCTTCCCGCATTCCAAACTACAATACAGTGGTATCACAGTCTGATTTTCCGCAGCATTATGAGATTCGCTTTTCGATCTTGGTTCGTTATCAGCGCTTCTTTAACGTCGGGTCTTCTATCTGGGCTACTTTTTTCCGTTACAGTTTACGCGCATCAATGCTACACCCTCGTAAACTGTTACAAACATATATCTTACGGAGTTTTTTATGAAACAATGGTGGCTACAGCTTGGAATACGCATGAAAATCGTATTACCTATTACCACTATCTCTCTCATTACGGGAGTCGTACTTTTCCTATATTTCAGCTCGATGATTCGACAGGAAGAGACCGATGCTTTGGTACAAAAGGCGCGAGCCGTCCTGCTCTCTGCTGAATCTGCCCGTGAGTTTTCGGCCGATCAATTAAAGCGCAATATCTTCCGTACGGATCTACATCCAAAGATGATATCTTGCGCACCGTGC
>JBPOHH010000597.1:0-3949 GCA_052035765.1 Bacteroidota bacterium | reverse complement strand
CCGGCATGGCGCATTGCGACAAGTGCTGCGGCGATATCGACAAGATGCATGAGTTTGCCGCCAAGGAGATTACCGAGTTGATTGGTATCGTTGGGCAGAACGAGTTCGGTCATGATGACCTGAGAATCTGCCGGACATTTTGCTGTAAGTAATGACATAATAGGATAATTAATATGAATAATAAAAATCTGTGTTGTTTGCGTAACTCGTTGAATGATAAACCTGATTATTTCGGAGTACGGAGAATATTTGCAATTGCGACAAGGAGAAATATACCATTCGGCATCCATCCGATAACGGCGGCATCGACATCGAGCGAACTCCCGAGTGACTGGCCGATTTTTGTAAAAGCGAGGTAACTAAAGCAGATTACCATTGCTGCTGCGATATTGACGGCAAGACCCGATTTCTTGCGAACGGAGGCGAACGGTACACCGAAGAGCACGACGATTACATTCGCAAAAGGGAAGGCGTATTGTCCATAATAATCAATCATTTGCGCGCGTACATCCTTACCGCCTTTTGCTATAAGATTGATATAGGAATGGAGTTCGTCGAAGTTCATTTCATTCGTCGAACGTTGCAATTCCATAATTTGACTATGCGTAAGATTTATCTTGATTGGGGTATTTACCGTATGATGATAGAGTATTCCTGCATTCGTATAGTCACGCTGTACGACATCGTTTGCCTTCCATCCTGATGAGGCGCTGTCCCAAACAAGAGTAGCTGCCTCGATACGCTTAAGCAAGCGCGGTGACTGCTCGGAGGAGTATTCTTCGACTGTCACATTCGTGCCGCTTTTCTTGACACCATCGTAATACTGCATCATCACATTACGAAGAGGTTCATCCCGAAAATAGAGATTGTAAATCGTTGTATTTTCAGAACCTCTCTGTAAATACTGCCGATCGATGCGTGCCTTGCGGGCATTGGATTCGGGTACTATCCAACCATTAAAATACAACTGACCGATGCTGAGGAGAATACTGAAGAATACGAGCGGCACCAGAAGGCGATAAAGACTCATACCACCGGACTTCATGGCGGTAATTTCATTAGCATTCGAGAGCTTACCGATAGCAAAAAGACTTGCCATGAGCGCTGCAATAGGCATGAGCAGCTTGAGAATTTCAGGGAAAAAATGCAGGTAATATTCGGCTATTATTCCAAACGATACTTTCTTGTCGAGGAAAACTTCCAGACTCTCCAACAAATTGACCACTAAGAAGATAGTACACAGCGCAAACACACTGAATATCAGCGTCATCACAAATTGCCGGAGTATATAGCGGTCAAGAATATTCATGGATGGTTAGAAGTTCTGCTGAATTACGAGAGCTGCTCTTCGCCGGTATGAAATTCATACATAGCAATCTTCACATCAAAAACATCACCCTGATTATAGAGCGATTTGTATTCAGGATTCAATGCCTCGTCGATCTTGAGTTTTGCCCAGCATCCACCTTTGTATTCAATGACTTCAGCAGAATAAAGCGGCTGACTGTTGTGATGTACGATGTAATGTTCTCCCGCTTTGGGAGCGCTTGCTTTGTCGATTTTGTCATGGATTCTTTTCATGAGAATACTTTCTTTGTACGATTAATAATTCATAAATAGTTACGATAAAAGCGCCGAATGCAGAAATCGAATGCACTCGTCTGTTTTGCTGCCCGACGGCAACGAAATCTGAGTCGTCGTCGGCTGAATGTTGATACTGAAGGTAATCGACTCCCAAGATTGAACGGGGAATGATTGTAATGCAGACAGTACCGACAAGCCACGAACATTGAGCACCGAAATTCCGGCAGTTGTGGAATGTTCTTTCACGGCAAACAAGGGCATCTTCACTTCCGGAGAATACCGCGAAATAGTTGTATAATTTGAGCTTACCGTAAATGCCGAACGAAATGTAATCGGAATGTCTGCTCGCTCTGCCGGCTCAATCATCGTCGAATAAATGAGCTTGAGTCCGGCACTTGCTGCAATTCTCGCCTCCTGATAACTCATCGACGGAATAGTCTGCGGAGAATCTATAATTTTGGGATCGGCAGTACAAATCCCCTCAACATCCGTCCATATCACCACTTCGCTCGCACCGAGGAGTTCGGCGAGAAGAGTGGCGGTTAAGTTAGAACTCTCTTTACCCATCGTTGTAATCTCACCGGACGAACTCTTTGCCACAAATCCTTGGGTAATAACGAGTTGTTTATTGTCAAATGCGGGCTTAAGCGTTCGCTCAACACTCCGTGCCGTGAGCTCACGATGTGGGGTCGCAGAACCGTGAACAGTATCAGTTACGATGACATTTTCCGCCGAAACGAAGGCAAGATCAAAGCCCGACTCATCGAGATAATGGCGAACGATATGTAATGCCAGTAATTCACCGTAACTAAGAATACTATCAAGGGTTCGATCGGTAAGCTCTCGCGTGATAGATATGCCGCGGAGTAAATCCCGAATTCGGAGTGAAGACTCATCGAGAAAAAAATTAAGAGCGGACTTCGTCGCTTCGTTGGAGAGCAAATCCTGAGCAAAGGTGTGGTGTTCGGTAATAATAGCATCGAGATACGCAAAAGCCAGCTCTTGCGCGCCGGACTCTGCCGTTCGTGCCGCATGCTCAAGATCCCGTGTCGAGCTCCCGAATGCCGAAATAATCACCAATAGCGGGGAAGTCTCTTGATGGAGAATCTCGACCATGTGTGCGAATCCTTCAGGATTACGCAGAACCGAACCGCCAAATTTCATTACTTTCATTGCTTGTGAATCAACGTTTTACAAAGGTCAGACATACAGAATTGATACAATAGCGCAGGCCGGTCGGCTCCGGACCATCCTCGAAGACATGACCGAGATGTGCTGCGCAGCGTGCGCAGGTGACTTCGGTGCGGGTAGTACCGTGGGAGGTATCGGCGACGGTGCGAATATTGGCAGCATTGACGGGCATTGAGAAACTCGGCCAACCGGTGCCGGAGTCGAATTTATGGTCAGAACTGAAAAGATCAGTATCGCAGCAGAAACATTTATAGAGTCCATTGTCATGATTATCATGATACTTACCGGAGAAGGCACGTTCGGTGCCCTGCTTACGTGCTACGGCAAATACTTTTGCAGGAAGCTGCTTTTTCCACTGTTTTTCGGGTAAGTCGATAGTATTGACAGCGATGAATTTATTCTGCTCGACGGAGAATATTTTGATGGTTTGAGCAGATGCTATCACAAAAAAGCATAGGAGAAGGGCAAGAGAAAACGAAGCAGATTTCATAGATTTACTGTATGATTACGGGGAGTTTAGGATGCAAATTACGGAATCTTTGCCGAAATAGGAGCCAACACTCTGTTTTCAGAGATAATAGATTGCTGAAATTAGCGTAGTTTTGCGCTGATGATTACCGATAGTTGTTTTGTTCTACTCTTCCTAATCAATACCTTATGAAAAACTACGACACTCTCCGTCAATTAGTAGAAATCGATTCTCCATCAGGATTTACTACGAATGCCTGCACCTACATTTATACTCTTCTCGAAAGCTATGGCTGGCATCCGGAATACACGACTAAAGGCGCGGTCAAATGTGCGCTTGGCGCGAATCCTACGCTTGCCATTGCCGCGCATACCGACACGCTCGGCGCGATTGTTTCGGGTATTAAGCCCAATGGAACACTGTCCTTTGCACTGCTCGGCAGCCCACTGTTGCCAAGCTTTGAAGGCGGATATGTGCGTATTCATACGATGAGCGGCAAGGTCTATACGGGTACTATGCTGTTCAATAATCCATCCGCTCATGCCAATCGTGAGGCATCATCTGCGACCCGAACGATCGACAATATGCATGTACGTATTGATGAACTTGTTAATTCTAAAGAAGATACGCAAAAGCTTGGTATCAGAACCGGAGATATTATCTGTTTTGATACCCGATACACCGAGCTCCCAAGCGGGTATATCA
>JBPOHH010000166.1:0-2221 GCA_052035765.1 Bacteroidota bacterium | reverse complement strand
AGAGCGAGGTCGGCGGCGACACCGAGCACGGGCTCAAGCGAACGCTCGGAGCGACAAGCTTGGTAGCTCTCGGAATTGGAGCAATCATCGGTGCGGGATTATTCTCGATTACCGGTGGCGCGGCAGCTCATAATGCCGGTCCTGCGGTGACAATTTCATTTGTGATAGCAGCTATTGCCTGCGCATTTGCCGGATTATGTTATGCCGAGTTTGCTTCAATGATTCCTGTCGCCGGTAGTGCTTACACATATTCGTATGCGACAATGGGTGAATTCATTGCGTGGATTATCGGTTGGGACTTGGTTCTTGAATATGCTGTGGGCGCTGCAACGGTTGCGATTAGTTGGTCGCGGTATCTTGTTAAGTTTTTAGGGTATTACGACGTTCATCTGCCTGCCTCTATGACGCTCTCTCCCTTCACCTCTGCCACGATGCCGGATGGATCAATTGTCCATGGAATGATCAATCTTCCGGCGGTATTTATCGTGGTGCTCATGTCTCTCCTCCTCATCAAAGGTACCAAAGAATCTGCTACGGTCAATGGGGTGATTGTTGCGTTGAAAATTGCCGTTGTGCTTATCTTCATTGGTCTTGGATGGGGCTATATCAATCAAGCAAACTACACGCCGTACATTCCTGACAACACCGGTAATTTCGGTGACTTCGGTTGGAGCGGTGTGGTGCGTGCTGCAGGTATTATCTTCTTTGCGTATATAGGATTTGATGCCGTATCGACGGCCGCTCAGGAAGCCAAGAATCCCAAGCGCGACATGCCGATCGGTATTCTCGTTTCCCTTGCAATCTGCACAGTACTCTATATTCTCTTTGCGCACGTCATGACCGGCGTCGCCAATTATACAAGTTTCCAAGGCGCCGACGGTATCGCTCCGGTCGCTGTGGCAATTGATCACATGGGCACAATGGGCGCTAATGGCGTGATTACTCCTGCCTTCCCTTGGCTGAACAAAGCAATTATTATCGCAATTCTTGCAGGATATTCATCGGTGATTATGGTGATGCTCATGGGTCAAACCCGTGTGTTTTTCTCGATGTCACAAGATGGATTGCTCCCGAAAATCTTCTCGGAAGTTCATGCGAAATTCAAAACCCCTTGGAAATCAAACGTTCTCTTCATGATTTTTGTGAGCTTATTCGCCGCTTTTGTTCCCTCGAATGTCGTCGGTGAAATGACCAGTATCGGTACGCTTCTGGCGTTTGTCCTCGTCTGCGTCGGCGTGATTGTCCTTCGTAAAACACAGCCGAATCTTCCCCGCGCATTCAAAACTCCGCTCGTGCCGCTTGTACCGATTCTCGGAATTCTTGCCTGTCTCGCGATGATGGCTTCACTTCCGGGTGATACATGGCTCCGACTAATCATTTGGCTTGCGGTCGGATTTATCATTTACTTCGGCTACAGCGCGAAAAACAGCAAGCTCAGAAATACGAAAGCATGATTTTTCGGCTTGGTTCGTTCCTTTGAAATGTCTGGCTTGCGCAAGTGGCAAGCCGGACATTTTTTATTGGATTTGTTTGGGTGAGTTCAGTATGATATAGTCGAGTTCACGATTATAACACACTAGTAAATTAAGTATGTAATTGAACATTTCGACAACCTCAGTGTGACATTGTTTCATAGATTAGGTGACTGTTAAAGTTAGTCATGCTGAGTTCTCAACGGTCGTATAAACGCCCGTAACCGGATGCAATGACACAAGGAGTAACCCCATAAGAAATCCCCCGCCTAAGAAGGCGACCCCTTTATCAAGGGGTCAAAGAGCAAAAAGTCCCCTTGATAAAGGGGAAAATGTTTGCGAAGCAAACGAAGGGGATTTACGGCGATGGAAGAACAATATACTATCTTTGATACTTATGTTGTTAGCTCACCATGTGTCATGAACAGCTTGTCGAAACATCAAAACATACTACCAAGTTACACGGTATCATTCTCCAAGCAGAATCTATAGCAACGACATATTCCCTCTTCCATTTTTCATGATAATCAGTTACTTATGACGTTTCTTAATCCTCTCGTTTTACTCGGTCTCGCGGCTGCAGCTATTCCTGTGCTGCTCCATTTGCTCAACCTCCGAAAGTTAAAAACCATCGAATTTTCTTCGCTGCGCTTCCTCAAAGAACTCCAAAAAACGAAGATTCGGCGCCTGAAACTGCGTCAGATTATCCTCCTGATCCTCCGAACGCTGATTATTATCTTCTCCGTGCT
>JBPOHH010000704.1:0-16140 GCA_052035765.1 Bacteroidota bacterium | reverse complement strand
GCAATGGGTAAGAACGAATGGACTCTATGGCGGAAATGTGCGTTCATTTGCCGTCAGCGGCAAGACACTTTTTGCCGGCACTAATGTTGGTGTGTTTCGTTCAAGCGATGATGGGAATTTTTGGACGGAAGTCAATACGGGATTGACAAATCGGAATGTCTATGCTCTTACTGTAAGCGGTGCGACAGTATTTGCCGGGACAGCAAGTGGTGGAATATTTCGATCGTCCGATAACGGAAATACGTGGACAGAAGTTAATACAGGGCTGTCAAGTTCGGGTGGTAAAAATATTTATACGCTTACGGTGAGCGGCTCGACCATCTATGCCGGGACAAGTAGCGGGGTGTATCATTCCACAGATGATGGAGCTACGTGGATCAGGGGCTTTTGGGATTTGACGAATAAGACAATTAATGTGCTCGGCGTAAGTGGCACTACAGTATTTGCCGGGTCCGACAGAGATGGCGTATTTCGATTGATGAATGATGGGAATAGCTGGATGCAGGTCAATGTCGGCCTTACGAATCTGGATGTTCGAGCGTTTGCTGAGAGTGGAGGTACGCTCTTTGTCGGGACATTGGATAGCGGAGTCTATCGTTCATCGGATAACGGTACTACTTGGACGGCGGTGAATACCGGTCTGACAAATTTGAGAATCTGGGAACTTACTGCGAGTGGCACGTCCATCTTTGCCGGGACAGGTAAGGGCATATTTCGTTCGGTAGATAACGGAAATACGTGGACTCAAGTCAATATCGATATGAATGTTCAAGGGGTCGGTGCATTTATCGTGAAAGATATGGTAGTATTTGCGGGAATAAGTGGAGGCGGTGTCTATCGTTCATCGAATAACGGAAATTCTTGGGTAGTGACGAGCACGGGAATGACGGCTCGTAATGTCAGTGCAGTTACGATGATTGGAACTACGCTTTTCGCGGGAACTTCAAATGGCGTCTATCGTTCACAAGATAAGGGAAATACGTGGGTACAGGTCAATACAGGTCTCACGAACGTGGATATTTACGTGCTTGCGGTGAGTGAAACGACCCTTTTTGCCGGGACAAATAGAGGAGTATTTCGTTCGACTGATAGTGGGGAGACGTGGAAACAGCAAGGGCTGACAAATCTGAATGTTCGTTCTCTTGCTTTGCGTGACTCTACCATCTTTGCCGGCACATATCATGGTGGAGTATTTCGTTCCACCGATAGCGGAAATACGTGGAAGGAGATCAATCAAGGGGTGAGGGATCCGTATGTTGAAGCCCTTATCATGAGCGGGACTACCCTCTTTGCGGGGACTTCCATTGGCGGTGGTGTCTATCGTTCGGTGAATGACGGAGGGTATTGGGAGCAGGTGAATACCGGTTTGTTAGACTTGGAGATTTATTCACTTGCCATGATTGATTCCATCCTTTTTGCCGGGACTTCTTTTGGCGGAGTATTTCGTTCCACCGATAACGGAACTACCTGGGTAGAGGTCAATACGGGGTTGACTAACCATACTATTCATACGTTTACGGTCAGCGGCACGATCCTCTATGCAGGGACTGAAGATGGAGTATTTCGAACGAACGATAACGGAAATACATGGACGCAGTTCAATACCGGGCTGATGAACCGTTATGTCGGTGCGCTTGCTGCGAGTGGGACGACCCTCTTTGCCGGAACCGGCGGTGGTCTATGGAAGTACGAGAATATAGTGAGTGTCGATATGCAAATTGAAGAAAATCCAACACCTGATAATCTCACCTGCTATCCCAATCCGGCAACAGCCACGCTTTCCATTAATAGACCGGTGGGAGGGCATACCCTCAATGAATCGTTGCCGGTGACCTACACAATCTCCAATTCTTTAGGTATGCAAGTGATGCGATTTGAGCGCATGGAGTCTGAATTCTCAATACCAATTACATCATTAGCAATAGGAATGTACACGCTCGTAGCCCGGCAGGGGAATGGGCAGAACAGTACGGTGTTTTATGTGACACGGTAGGTGTGGTTTGCTTGTAAAAATGATGCACGTATTGACAAAACTCTAACCATGCAGCAGGTTCGGTGATATGATTTGTAGGACGGAAGAAATGATGCGCAGCATCAATTGACTAGACTCCAGCTTCAGCTGGAGGAGGAGGTAAGGTTTATGATTGTTTCAGGTCTTAAAAGTCAATAACCCATCGGTATTCACATAATTATTATTCTATTCACAGAGGTATTATCATGACCAACCGGTACAGCTACTCAACATCATTCAAAGCTATTGGGATATATATTCTTTTCCTGCTTGCTTGCACTATAACACAAGCGCAACAATGGGTGAAGACCAATGGACCGTATGGCGGAGATATCTCTTCTTTTGTTGCTAACGGGACTACCATTTTTGCCGGTTCATTCTCAAATGGTGTCTTTCGCTCAACGAATAATGGAGATACGTGGACACAAGCTAATACCGGATTGACCGGGTTGTATGTCAGCTGTCTGGCTGGTAGTGGTAGTACCATCTATGCCGGTACGTACGATGGTGGAGTATTTCGTACGTCGGATAACGGAGAGCATTGGACACATGTAAATGTTGGGAAGAGACCAATCGTTTTTTCAGTGGTTGTAAGTGACTCGATTATTATGGTTGCTTGTAATGAACCGGACAGAAAGAATGGCAATGGATTATATCTCGGTGTTGTTTATCGTTCGTTGGATAATGGAACGACGTGGAAAGAAATATCTCCGAGTTACTATGATAATATAACATCACTATCTGTACTTGGTAAGACTTTTTTTGGAGGAACTCAATATGGGGGATTGTACGTAAGTTCTAATAATGGAAATAGTTGGGAGTATAAACGGTATTTCGGAAGCAGAACTGTTACCTTCGTTGTCAGTGGATCGAATCTCATCGCAAGTGCATATACGGATTATTTATACCAGTCGAATGATACCGGAAAAGTATGGAAGTATCAAAAAGTACCCTTTATTATCAACACGCTCGCAGCGCATTCGAATGCATTATTCGCAGGTACCGATACCGGCGGAGTATTTCGTTCGTTAGACAGCGGTGTGACGTGGACACAGGTAAATACCGGCTTGACAGCTGTTAATATTCAAAAGATGTTCATTCGCGGCGACGTGATTTTTGCCGGAACAAAATTTGGAGGCATTTTTCGGTCTTTGGACAACGGATCGACATGGAAAGAAGTCAATGCCGGTGTGCGGGGACTTTCGATGAGTACAATTATATCGAGCGGAAGTGTATTGTTTGCAGGGACCTATGGAGGCGGTATTTTTCGGTCAATGGATAATGGAAGAAACTGGTCTGCTGTGAATACTGATGTGACGTCTCCGCGCTCAGCAAACAATAAGTATATACTCTCAATGACCATTAGCGGCACAACGATTATTGCTTCTACACAAAACGGAATACTCCTGTCGACAGACAACGGAGAACATTGGAAAAAGACCGATGGTAATCAATTCCGATTTACGTCTTTTCTCGTAACCGATTCGGTGATCTTTGCTTGTAATAGCGAGCAATCTTCGTTCTACCGTTCAAGAGACCATGGCAACACATGGACAGAAATCAGATCATTATCAAATCTCGGTATTTCAGTCAATCAATTACTGAAAGTTGGCAACATTTTCTACGCTGCGACAGACAATAATGGACTACTTTGGTCGGACGACCTCGGATTCTCATGGATTCAGGCGAGACTTAAGTCAGAAAATTCAAAAGAGGTGAAAAGTATCAAGATGATGTTTGCTAACGGCAATACCATCATCACATCTACCGAAAACGGCGAAAATTTCCGAACTACCGACAAAGGCGATACATGGACAGAAATTGTTTTTTCAGATGTGAGAAAGTATAAGAGTCTTGCCTTTGCAGCGAGCGACTCTACTATCGTTGTGGGCACCGATAGCGGAGTGTTCCGCTCGGTTGACAATGGAATTACCTGGGAAGAGTACAACACCGGATTAACCTCTTTGACCACACGAAGCCTTGTTATGCACAATAATAGTCTTTTTATTGCAACGCCTTATGAAATATGGAGATATAGAAATCAAGACGGAGCCTTGCCGACTGACCACATCACTTGTTTTCCCAATCCGGCAAATTCTATCCTTACCATTGAACATATTGACCAATCATTCACACCATCAGCTCCTGTAATGTATTCAATCTACAATCTCCTCGGCGTACAGGTCATGCAATTTGAGCGTTCGGAGTCTGCATTCACGATACCGTTGACATCATTAGCAACTGGAATGTACATGATCGCAGCCCGGCAGGGAGATGTGCGGAGTACGACGGTGTTGTATGTGGTACGGTAGTGTAAAGGTATTCCCACCAAAAAGCAGGGAATCGCAGAATTCCAACCACGGGAAAATATCGGTGATACGATTTGTAGAACGAAAAAAATGATGTGCACCATCGATTGACCAGACTCCGGCTTTCAGCAGGAGGAGGAGGTTGATACAGTATCCATCCTCACTTCTGATTAAATGTCACGGAATATCGTTCTCAAAATACTATAATTTAACAAGATAAAGACAATTAAATCATGAAGATAACAATTCTCGATGATTACCAGAAGTGCGTGAAGGATCTTACTTGTTTCGAACTCCTGAGAGGGCAAGATGTAGAGATTCTTCATCATACCATCAAGGATCCGACAGAACTTGCCCGGCAATTATATGATACATCAATTCTTGTACTCACAAGGGAAAGAACAGAAATACATGAGTCTCTTCTCTCCCTTCTGCCGAATCTGAGACTGATCAGTCAGACCGGTAAAATATCCAATCACCTGTCATTAGCAGACTGCACGAAGTATGGTGTGGCAGTAGCTGAAGGTGTGGGGTCGCCGATAGCTCCGGCAGAACTCACCTGGGCATTGCTGCTCAACACCATACGGCAAATTCCTCAGGCTATTGAAGGTATGAAGAATGGACACTGGCAGGTGAATATCGGTTCTACGGTACACGGTAAGACCATCGGCATCTGGGGATACGGCAAGATCGGACAGCGGATAGCCCAATACGCGCATGTCTTCGGAGCCCGTGTTCTCGTGTGGGGAAGTGAGGAATCCCGCCAAAAAGCAGTGCGTGATGGATTTGAACGGGCTGAATCCCGGGAAGCATTTTTCAAAACGGCTGATATCATTACCCTTCATCTTCGCCTTGCGGAATCGACTTATGGTATTGTGAAATCTGAAGATTTGATGTCGATGAAGCCCGATGCAGTATTTATCAATACCGCGCGGGCAGAACTGGTGGAAGAAGGAAAATTGCTGCAGTGTCTCAAGGCCGGACGACCGGGATATGTCGGGGTAGATGTTTACCCGGATGAACCGATTTATAACCCGGATTACGAACTCTTGCACATGCCGAATGTAGTTTGTACACCTCATGTAGGATATGTAGAGCGAAACGGATATGAGCTCTATTTTGGGAAAGCATTCGAGAATGTCATTCGGTATATCAACGGTGAACCAACGAATATAGCAAATCCAGAAGTACTCTTACGACCGAAGGAGTAAGACATCTCCGGATGTACTCAGCATTATTCCAATCGCAGAGACGGAGAGTGGATTGCAATCGCAAACCTCCGGATACCTACTTTGTTCATAATATTTCCTCCTGTAGTATCGAAGAGCATGTTCCAATTGTGTTCAGAGTAACTGTACTATCAATTCCATTCTATATGTAATCCTCAATATTCAATTAACTCCTCCCGCATGACCTTCGACTACCTCGACACACAGCGCCTGCGCCTGCGCAAAATTACCGATGAAGACTATCTTGCAATTCTCACACAATGTTCGGATGATGAATTGATGCACCTGCTTGGCATCACATCGGATACGGATATCGCGCTTGAAAAGCAGAAAGCAAAAAAGGGCTTTGCCACGCATAACAAATCGTATTTGATGTTTCATGTGCTTGAGAAAGACACCATGAACAATATCGGCTGGTGCGGATTTCATACCTGGTACCTAGATCACCGCCGCGCTGAAATTGGATACGCGCTCCGTGATGAATACAAGGCAAAAGGCATCATGACCGAGGTGATGAGCGCTGTACTGCGGTATGGTTTTGACGTGATGAATCTTCATAGAATTGAAGCATTTATCGGTCCGCAAAACATGCCGTCCATCAAGCTTGCCGAGAAATTCGGCTTTACGAAAGAGGGGCAGATGCGGGAGCATTTCTGCCGCGATGGAGTGTTTGAGGATTCGGTAGTATATGCGTTATTGAGCGAGGAATGGGGGAGAAATCCTTCGTTTAATGACATTCTCGTTGGAAGAGAATTGACATCATAGTAATACATCTGTATTGGGAATAGCTAGGTATTCTAGAGCGAATATCTGCGGAGCTCCCATTGCAATGATTCGGGGTTAATCAATAGAATAGTGCAAGTAGTATTAGAAATATATCCGATTGAACCTTGCGGTATTCGTATTACGGGAGTATTGCGGATCCCAATACGTGAATACCCTACAAGAGTACGTTCCAATCCATTATCGCTGACTACCGATATCGTTTCTCCATCGGAGTAGGTATAGGCAATTTGAGGGTGTAATGGGTAGCTAAGTGTGGCAGTTATAATACGTTTACTTGGAAGAAGCCTGTGGAGCTCAGAGGTTGAAGTAAACCACCATAATGTAGAATCGAAGGCAACACAGTGTTTATGAGATTGAGGCCGCAGAGCGATAGGTAACACAATGGAGTCAATTTGATGGGAATTACGGTCACGTCTGAAGGTAAATGTCGAGGTAGTATCGAATTCTTTGATGGAAGTTCGCCATCCAACAGAAGGCACTGTAATTGATTGAATAAATAGATCTGACAGCTGGCTATGCGAAATTGCGTGCATGGAGTCTGATATACCCATCAACCCTTCTCCCCGAAGACAGTCTAAACGATGTGCTGTTTCTTTATACAGCACTCTTTCTTTGTTAAATAATACCGTATCGATCGGATCATAGTGATAGATATAAAAGACTTTTGCCGTCGAATCAGAAGTATAGTACACACCTTCATAATCTTTCATTCCATAACGATTTGCCAAGCATATTTTTTTTGTTGGGTGAAGGATGTCGTGACGGATCATCGAACCGTCTTCGGCATTGCACAGCCATACTTCGTTTCGATTCGCATAAAAAAACTGAACTCTCGATGGTCTGAAAGTTGTAGAGGTAACAGTAGTAATATTCTTTGGGAAAAGAATTACTTTTGAGGCAATTGTCGAGCTGTCAATGATACGTTTAGTATGGTGAGCGATGAGTGAATCTACAAGTTTGTAAGCAGACTGGAAAGTAGTCTTACCAATTCGGTACCAGAGTAATACTGTACCGCTGCTATCTGTAATAGCAGCATATTCAGAAAGTCTCGTCAGGTCTGACGGGATTCCTTTCGGGGCTATTACGAAGCCGGAAGGTAATGGCTTTGATAATTTTTTTTGTACGCCGGATGTATTGTCAAAAATAAAAGCATGCAATCCTAATGATTCTCGAATTGTCTGCGGAGCCACCAGCCAACCGTTCTCAATTTCCGATGCAACACATTTATAACAGAATGAACTGTCTAAAAAATATACGACATTAATATTTTTCTTGATAGGTAGAGCTTGACTAAATTGCTGCACAAAAGATTCCGCCTTGTCTTTTGAAACAGAATCAGGGAAATTCAATGCTTTATCAATAGTCATTATTTTCTGAGCTTGAATGGAGCTGAGAGGAATACAGGTAACCAGAATAAAAATAAAAGACCAAGAGAGAAAGAAATATCCTCCCTCTCTCTTGGCTATGTTGATTAATTTAAACATTTTTACTACGGATTGGATATATAATTTCATCGAACCACAATTGCATCAGATCCATCATCAGTATAAAATACCCGTACAATTGTAACACCGGGTGCCGGATGTGCATCCAAGGGTAACGCCATAAAGGAATGAGCCGATAGGGCAACTGCTGATGAATAATTGACGCCAACCACATCTACATTCACACCCGGATTGATGTGAGGCCCGGCTACCAACTCACAGCATACTTCATCTATGACACATGTTTTACCTTTTTCCCGAATGTCGCAGCCCGGTGGCTTCATTATACCGAACCAGCTGTATGTCTCGCATGTCTCTGCATGTACAGAGGAAATCATCAATAGTGCAAGCATGGCAACTACAAAGAGATATTGTCGTTTCATTCTATTCTCCATAATTTATAATTGTGAAATAGTAAGTATGGTTTTTGTTTCACTCAGTCAGAGTGGCTGCACAAATTAAAAAACAGAGTGAAAAAGCTTTTCATTTTCCGGAGCAAAACCGACACAAAAACCTGATGCAAAATTACCGGTATTTTCGTTTGATGAAGCCATTTCGAAAGGAAGATTTCGCCACACGATTTCGCCACACGATTTTAATGTACATTGTCATGAATTTGCTCGGAAGTAGCTGAAAGAGCTTGAGATACAAACATATGAATGCGGTCATTGATACAGAACTTACGGCGGAGTCTATCGCGTTCACTACTACTGTCATCGGCTTGGGTGAGGATCGCACGGCATTGAGATGGAGCCATACCGATCCTGCGGTGAAATGCATCGCGGAGAATTTTTGATGACGTGAATCCTACGGTATGGGAAAGGTAATCTAAATCCACGCCATCTCGTAAGTGCTCCAGGGCTGTAGCCACCCGGAGAATTTCGAGGAGATCTTTAAGTGTGCAGTGGTATTCCTTCTTGATGCGTACACGGCTATACGAAGAACACCATCCGGAAACAAGATGAATGGTATTTACATCAAATGAAACATCGCGGTAGTTTTTCTGAATACAGTCGAAAATGCTCATAATAAATCCTTATTATAGAAAAATACGTTGAAAAAGTAGTCTCACCCAAGTAATTTGGGGCATACCAATAGCAGGATTGGTGGCTCTAAATTGGGTATTCCACGGTCTCCGTCAGCGGTCGTAACGGCATAGTGGGTTGTGAGCATGTAATGTGGTGAATTATCCTGAAAAAGTTGCACCGAAGGAGAGGAAAAACACTGTAGGGTGGACAAGAAATGATCGGTAAACTTGAAAATAACGGGAAAATGTGATGTTGAACAAGGAGTTACAAGTTTGTCTGTCGTTATTCAAACGTCCGCAATTCCACCTTCTCCCCGTCAAACTGCGCATACGTCGCCGGCATACTCAGCCAGTGTCCGAGATTGATATACGTGCCGCTGCCGAATTCCTCGACTCTTGACTCGTGTTTATGACCCATAATGACATAGTCAAATCCTTTCTCAATCATGCGCTTAGCAAAGTCGCGGAGGCCGTCGCGGCGGGAGTAGTCTTTGTCGTCGGTATAGACCCTGCTTGCATGCGACGAACGTGACGCGAGCCATATCCCGACGTCCGGATGCAGATATTGAAAGAGCTTGATAGAGAGTTTGTTGCGAAGGATTTTTTTGAGAATCAGATAACCGGTGTCGTTATATGCTTTTCCGTCACCGTGGGCAATGTAGAATTTCTTGCCGCTTAGGGTGAAGGTCACATCATCATGATGAATGGGAATATCTAATTCATCGGCAAAAAAATGCTGGTGACCGAAGTCATGATTGCCCATCACATAGTCGATTCGAACGCCGCGCTTGCGCATGGCATCGAGCGCTGCGAGAGTACGAAAGAAATACTTGGGTGCAACGGTTTGATATTCGAACCAAAAGTCAAATAAATCGCCGACAATCACCAAATGCGTGCAATCGGGTGCAATAGCATCAAAAAAACGCAGGAGCATTGCCTCGCGTGCGCGGTCGCTTTCACGACTCCCGAGACCAAGATGCACATCCGAAAAAAAATAAACCATAGAGCATTGACATTGATATTAAGAAACAGAATTCCGGACGCCCGGATACTGCAAGTCCATTCCACGTTTCGAGCTTTTTACGTTTCCTCTGAAAAAATTTTCGTAATTTTGCACTTCTCCAAACGAATTGCCTGCAAAATTACGCGAATTCACGACGGAAAAAGGGAAGAATTTTGCATCGGCAGCGCTGAAATCACGAATGAAATTCTATTTTTTTATTTTTAAGGAATAAACAGTGAGTGTATTAGTTAACAAAGATACGAAGGTAATTGTACAGGGTATTACCGGTTCGGAAGGAACGTATCACACATCGCAGATGCTTGCTTACGGCACCAATGTCGTCGGCGGTGTCACACCCGGAAAATCAGGAATGATGTATTCGGGCAAGGGCGAAGATCAATTTACCCGTCCTGTGCCGGTCTTTAATACTGTTAGCGAAGCAAAAGCTGCGACAGGCGCGAATGCATCGATTATTTTCGTGCCGGCTGCAATGGCAGCTGACGCGGTTCTCGAAGCAATTGCCGCTGAAATTCCGCTGATCGTCTGTATTACTGAAGGAATTCCAATTAAAGACATGATCACCGTGAATGCTGCACTTCAGGCTTCAAACTCCCGGATGATTGGTCCGAACTGCCCGGGTATTATCACTCCCGGCGAATGTAAATTAGGTATTATGCCCGGATTCATTCATGCAAAGGGTTCGGTAGGTCTCGTCTCCCGCAGTGGCACTCTGACCTACGAAGCAGTCAAGCAATTAACGGACGTCGGTCTTGGTCAATCGACCTGTATCGGTATCGGCGGTGACCCGATTATCGGCACACGTTTTATTGATGCGATTAAATTATTCAACGAAGATCCCGATACCACAGCAATTATCATGATTGGTGAAATTGGAGGTTCGGCCGAAGAAGAAGCAGCCGCCTACATCCGCGACAACGTGAAAAAGCCGGTCGTCGGCTTCATTGCCGGACGCACTGCGCCTCCGGGCAGAAGAATGGGGCATGCCGGCGCGATTATCTCCGGCGGCAAAGGCACAGCATCCGAAAAAGTAGCTGCAATGCGCGAAGCCGGTATTCTCATCGCCGACTCTCCGGCAGACCTTGGTATTACTGTTGCTAAAGCACTGAATCTGGACATTCCCGCTGCCGCACCGGCTGTAAAAGCACCTGCTTCTAAAGCATCTGCTGCCAAAGCACCGGCAAAGAATACCCGCAAAGCGAAAGCATCGGCAGATGCAGATGCTGCGCAGGTAAAGGCAACGAAAGTCAAAGCGACCCGTGCTCCGAAAGCGACTAAAGCAGCCACTGTTATCGAAATGCCAGCCGCACAGCCGGCACTCGCGCAGGCAGCTGAAGCAGTCACCGTCGTAAAGCGTGGACGCAAGCCCAAAGCGACGGAAACGGTAGCAATGGAAGCCAAGCCGGTGAAAGAAAAGGCCGTCAAAGCCCTCAAAGAGAAAAAAGTCAGTGCGAAGCCGGCACAAGAAAAGGCCGTCAAAGCTACCAAGTCCAAAACTCCGAAAACAGACGCACCGGCTAAACGTGGCCGTAAAAGCAAGCAAGATTCTATTTAATTACTCTCTAACCAATTTAAACGTATAGGAAAACAATGACAGAACGTACCTTAGCAATCATCAAGCCCGACGCAGTTCGTAAAAATGTCGTCGGTGAAATTATCGCGAAATTAACCCAAGCCGGCTTCAAAGTACTCGCCATGAAGCTCACCCGTATCTCTAAAGCACAGGCAGGTGAATTCTATGCAGTGCACAAAGAACGTGGATTTTATGGTGAATTAGTCGATTTCATGAGCAGTGGCGCGATCGTGCCAATCGCTCTCGAAAAAGAAAATGCAATCGCAGACTACCGCACCCTCATCGGCGCGACAGACCCTGCCGAAGCAGCCGAAGGCACGATTCGTAAAATGTTTGCTTCCTCAAAAGGCGAAAACGCAGTTCACGGCTCCGACTCTGTCGAAAACGGACGCAATGAAATCGCGTTCTTCTTCAGCGAAAGTGAAATCGTTGCTAATCAAGCATAATTGACCCAGTACGATGAAAATAGTAAAGGATGAAGGATAAAATCTCGGTATTGTCCTTCGTCCTTTTTTTATGCAGTCGTCCCTTTGATGTTCGCAGTGTATGCTCACACAATTACAAAGAGTTTCAACGGAAACACGCTTTACGAATCCCTATTGGGAATACTGCTTTGACCGCTATAGGATGCCGTCGGGCGCAGTGGGGGAGTATCATTACGTTCACTCACGCGGTTCGACCGTGGTAATACCGCAGTTGCCGGATGGAACTTTTATTCTCGTCAGACAGTTTCGCTATCTATTACAACGGGAGAGTCTGGAATTCCCCTGCGGTGGTATCAAGCATGGGCTGAGCACAGAGGAGAATGCCCGGCAGGAATTGCTTGAAGAAACGGGATACAAGGCAGATAATCTGGTGCAGCTTGGCGAACTTGCACCCTGCAACGGCATTACCGATGAAATGTGTACGGTGTATTTTTCGAATGCACTGATTCCGGAAGCGCCGGCGCCTGACGACTCGGAGGAATTTGAAATTCTCTACCTAACTAAACATCAAATTACTACTTATATTCAACGAGGTGAACTATGGGATGGTATGACCTTAGCCGCTTGGACACTGTACCTGTCAAGCGATTTTTCCTGAATACTGCGTTCAGCGCGACACTTGCGCTACTGTTTACACTCACACCAATGCATATTCTCTCACAAGAGACCGGCAAACAGCCGGCGTCTGCTGCTCCCCAAAGCTCGGTGCCTGTTAAAAAATACTCTCTCCGCGTCGATTGGAAAGATGGAGTGCTACACACGTATTCTGTGACTGAAAAGACGAAAGTCAAACGTGTGTATAGGGATAACATTGAGAAGAATTATGAGCGCGAGACGACGTATTTTCTCAGTATGTCTTCGACCGGCACTGATAAGGGCTTCACAAAGCTACGGGTGGTAATCGACTCTCTCAAATATACATTCACTGAAGGAAATACAATTCTCCGCTACAAGTCCTACGATGAGAAAGACAATAATATCAAAGGAGAATTCCCGGACCTGACGGGCACATTTGCCTGTATGTCGCATCAGTTTGAATTCCGGGTCGCTCCCACGGGAGAAGTCGCCTCGGTGAGCGGTGTCGGTGAAAATGGCGATATCGACTGGCTCAAAGATTATATCAATGATCCGGAATCTCCGATGGATACCCTTCAAAAAATACTCTGGCTGAGCTGTATTTCACCCGAAAATCTCAAGATGATCGCCGATATTCCCAAGGGTATTATCGCAGGAAAAATGCAGATAAAATCAGACTCGGTGTGGTCGCGGCAGGTAGGAATGCGCCTCGACGGTATTAATTTTGTCGATACTCTCGAGACAGAAGTTGCATCATTTGCAAAGAATAATTTTGTGATTTCATCGGTGTCTAAAGCATTGCAACCGAAACCCATGCAGGCGGTTAGAATGTTTGGCATACCCGGACTCGCCGATGTGCTCTCCGGCAAAGGGACCGGGAAAGTACGCCTTGACATGACTTCCGGCGGCACGGTGCGCAAAGCAGAGATTAGCTACAACGCTGATATAGAAGCCAAATACAAACTCGAGAAATTCAATGAAAATATCCAAACAACAGTTTTATGTACTCTCATAGGTCAATACAAGTGGTAATAAAATCTATCTTTTTTAGCGTTCTGACCGCGACAGCCGTACTTGCTGCAAGCTGTGGTGGAAATTCCGACAACAAGCATCCCGAAGAACAGGGAAAGTCTTCGGCAATACTTCCTGCCGATACGGCCCAAGCGACAGAAGTGCCGGCAGCCGAACGGAAGGTTAGCCGTCTACAATACACGGCAACAGTCGGGCAAAGAATGAGTTATAAACTTATGCAAGTCGACGATATCGATCAGGACGGACAAAAAGCACAGATGTCAACCACGATCTATTATACCAAGAGCATCAAAGAAATAAAAACGGGTGGTATTGTCGATATGAATGTGCGCATCGATTCTATCCGTATGAAAAGCACTTATCCCAATCCGTCAATGCCGGGCGCGCAATCGGTGAGTATGTACAATTCTCAGGATTCTGCATCGCGCAGCAACGAACAATTCCGTCAGTATAACGGTATTGTCGGTGAAGAGGTACGGATGCTTGTCAATGGAAGAGGCAAGATCGAGGAAGTAAGCGGGCTCACTCCGATTCTCAATAAAATTCTCGGCTATCAGAAAGATTCTGTACCACAGAAAGCAAAAGATCAGTTGGTCGAGCAAATCCGCTACCAACTCTTCCAAATTCCCCTGCAGAATGAATATCAGACATTTTCCGATGAAGACGGCAAAGTTGATTCCACGCAGTCATGGTCACACGCAGATGTGTCGGCACTATCGGGAGTCTTTCGAGTAAAAAATTCGGTGAAATATACGATTGAATCGGTGAAAAATATCAAAGGCCGCAAGGCAGCCTCAATAAAGGCATTGCTGACGGCGGAAGTGACGAATCCAAAAGCCGAACAAGGAAGTGCTAAATTCACACTCAATGAGTCTTCGATCAGCGGAAACGGCGAGTCGCTCATCGATGTAGAAACAGGAATGACTATTTACAAGCGTAATAAGGTCGTTACCGTGATAGATGCTACTCTTCTTGACCCAAAAGCGAAGCAAAATCAACGTGCCCGTCAGCAATTGACGACGACGGTCACGATCGAGCTGTTGAAGTAAGCGGAATATAATAGGTCTGCTCCATAGACTGCACTACAAAAACGGGGGGAACTGCACATCAGGCAGTTCCCCCCGGTTGTTAAGTATCAGTCCGATTACATTCCCTGATCATCGGCCGACGGACCATACATGCCGGGAATCGGTACATTCAACAGGCGTAAATAGACGCTGAGTTGTCCGCGGTGGTGATAGAGGTGATTCATGCACCAGGTGCGTACTACCGCGCCTTTAGGCATGGTGAAGTAGACTTGTTCACCATTGCGCATGGTCCACGGATTTTGGAATTCTGACTCGGGAGTGTCGTTGAGAATAACTTCTGCTTTTGCCACGAGGTCATCATGATAAGCGAGGAGTTCTTCGGTCGATGTGATAGGTTTAGGAGCGAAATTACCGACTGAGAAGTCGAGTTCGTCGTGGATAAGACACTCTTTCCACCATCCGGTAATCTCGGCAACGTGTACGGCTAAGCGCTTGAGAGACATGGATTTTTCGTGTGGCTTGTAGTCAGCTTGGTCAAAAGGTACTACTGCGAGCAGTTTGCGGGTATTATCAGCTTCGGCCTTTACCTCAGCCCAGAGCATTTGATTTATAGTCATAGTCATTCCAAAAAATATAGATAAAATAGATATACAATTAGGGAGAAATTCGCGCAAAAATAGCGAAAGATTGCCGCTCAGGATATGAAAACATGGAAATGTATAGCGATGAATGGATTATCAATGAGTAACAGTTCGGGAAGGGGAGCAAGTAGCACAAACAAACCTCTTCCATCACAGCATGATGGCATGTTTATAGCAAAGCGCCACATCCCCGACAATCTTCCATCACAGCGTGATGGCATGTTTATAGCAAAGCGCCTCATCCCCGACAATCTTCCATCACAGCGTGATGGCATGTTTATAGCAAAGCTATTCACGAAGGAGAGATTATTCTCCATCTTGATGCACTAACCCTATGAAATAATAGCCACCGATATACTATCTTTTCGATAATTTTGCAGTGAATAATGATTTCAATTCCTCATCGCACGCAGTCATCTGAAACTATTCAAAATAGCATCGAAAGTGCAATTAATTCTAAATTCCACTCATTAATTAATCAATTCTATGAAAACAAACCCAATACTCTATTTAGCAATTGCTATTGTCCTCTGCATTTCAGGATGCAAAATGAACACTGTAACAGGTTCAGGAAATATCATTTCCGAATCACCAACCATAGCTCCCTTTGAAGAAATTGAAGTCGAAAGTTCGTGTGATGTTATGTTGTATCAGGGCAACGACTACAAAGTAGAACTCACAGATTATGAAAATCTGCTTCAATACCATAAGCTTGAAGTGGTCGGTAAAAAGCTTGTCATCAGAATCTCTCCCGATAATATATCGATGCGCAATTCCAAAGCAAAGGCCGTCATCACCTTACCCGATTATCTAAAAAAAATAACCATCGCAGGCAGTAGTGTTGTGACAATGTTAGCAGGATTTAAAGATATTGAAGAATTGAACATTTCAGGAAGTGGAAATATCATTGGAATTGTACCTGCAAGTATGAACAGGGT
>JBPOHH010000681.1:0-5174 GCA_052035765.1 Bacteroidota bacterium | reverse complement strand
TGTTGATAATGGTACTCCGACGCCACTGTTCCTCGATTTCACGGCAAATAACCATCCGGTTGGCTCGATTCCGACTATGGACCGGGATGCATTCTCTCTTGTCATCAAGCCCGGAAATACGACTCCCATTACCCTACCCCGCGTACAGTCAGCAGCACCGAATATGAAATCGACGACTTTTGTCACGTTGGATGAAAACAACAAGGCAATTGTAACCTGCGGTACGCAATACAGTGGTGTCCTCACTGCAGGGCTTCGCGCACGTTTTCGGAATAAATCACAGACCGATCGTGAAAAATCGATGCTCTCTGAGCTCAGTGCCGAGTATCCAAGTGTAAAATTAACCTCTTTTGAAATTTCAGACTTAGATAAATTAGCACCAACTGTTGAATTTGGATACACCTGTGAAATTCCTAATTACATGACCGAGGCTGGTGATTTTAAACTTCTGAAGCTCCCCTGGCGTGATGACCTGAGAGCTGATGATGCTTTCGGGTATGAAAAACGTACTTATCCGTTGAAATTCAGAAGCGGCGTCGATACTTCCTATGAGCAAATGCAGATTAATCTACCTCCGGGATATGAGCCGCTTGATGTTCCGAAACCAAGAAAACTCACCTCTTCGATCGCAGACTATTCGGTTACATACAGTTTTGAAAGCGGCGTCCTGAAAGCAACACGCACCTTTATTCACAAGAAGTCTCTTATTGAAACGAATCAATACGAAGAGTTTAAGAAGTTTTATAATGCTGCCGTGAAAGAAGATGCAAAGCAGATTTTAATCCGGGAGAAATAGACTCTTTCGAAGAGAGAACGCTGATAGCGCTGAATTCGAGAATTTTCGCTGACATTGGCAGCATAATTCGCGGGCGCTATCAGCGTTCTTGGTTTAGGTGAGGATGTCTTTACGTTTGAATACGATGAGCGCAGTAGTATAAAACACAACCACATACCCGGCAAGTGCCATTGCCGAGGTACTGATTTTACTCCAGTTAGGCGTTTGCTCAAAGAAAAACTTCCAGCCATTGAGGTGTGTGGTGAGTAAGTATGGCTTGATCGCAAGAATAAAGGGTGCGTTAAGGGTGGAAATAATGGTCAGTACGATAATGATTGCCATGGTTGAAGCGATTGGTCCGATTGCATTTTCGACGAGCGCGGAGAAGAGAAAGGATAATGCAGCAACGGCGACCATACTTCCGGCTGCGAAACCATAAGCCCAGTAGAAGCGCCAGAGGATATCATCCGAACCGAGAATCGTCAATGAATCCCCGACAATGAGGAGCTCTCCCCTTCCAAAGAGCAACACACTGAGTCCTAAGCTCAGAATAGCCATCCACAAGATAAGAAGTGTTGTATAGACAAGTCCTGCCATGAATTTTGATGTCACCACCTGAAACCTCGACACCGGCCGTACGAGGAGCAATCGATAGGTTCCGGCGGTCGCCTCTCCTGCAAGCAGATCTCCCATCACAAGCGCAATGAGCAATGGTATATGGACATAGAGACTTTGGAGAGTGACAAACGCGATGAGGAACCCATTGGTCATTTTTCCCGAGAATTCGAATTGCTGTTGCAATGTCTGCGTGAAGAGATTGAAATATTCATCTCCCTCGGTATAGAGCGCGACCTGTATGATCGGAACGAGCACACCGACGGCGATAAAACCAATAAAAGAACGCCATTTACTGAATATTTTGGAGAGTTCGATACGAATGAGAGTTACGATCATCCTACATTTCCCTGTGTTATCGTGAGGAAATAATCCTCAAGTGAGCGTGTAGAGGTAATTGAATAAACAGCAATCGCCTTTTCCACTAAAAACTGATTAACATGCGCGATATCTTCCTGATGGATAGAGAGCCAAATTTGGATACCGTCGGAGACTTCGAGACTGGTACTCCAGGGTGAATTACGGAGTATGTCATAAGCTGCGGAATAATCATCAACGCCTATTTTTACCATTAGCTTACCGGAATTGAGAAGCGACTGTACTTCCCCTTCGACCACGGTGCGGCCTTTGTTGATAATAGCCATTCTACTGGCAACGATTTCAACTTCCGGAAGGATATGAGAAGAGAGAAAAATGGTCTTGTCGTGGTCACGGCTGAGCGAGAGTATCAGATCACGAACCTCTTTCACGCCGCTTGGGTCGAGACCATTGGTGGGTTCGTCGAGGATAATTAACTCCGGATTGTGTATCAACGCCTGAGCAATTCCAAGGCGCTGTTTCATTCCATAGGAAAACGTCTTGACCTTGCTGGTGGCACGTTCGTGAAGATTCACAATTTCAAGCACTTCCATGATTCTCCGTTTGGATATATCGACGCCCGAGATGCGTCCGAGGAGTTCGAGATTCTTATAGGCCGTCAGGTAAAGATAGAAGTCGGGCTTTTCGACGATAGCGCCAATATTGCGGAGGATTTCTTTGCGGTGGGTGGCGAGAGACTTTCCAAAAATCGTAATTGAGCCGGTAGTAGGCGCAATCAGAGAGAGGATCATTCTGATGGTCGTGCTTTTTCCGGCACCGTTTGGTCCGAGAAAACCGAAAATATCACCTTTATAGACATTCAGATTAAGAGTATCAACAGCTGTAAAATCATTAAATTTTTTCGTTAAACCTTTAATTTCAATTATTTTGTCGGATTGCATTCGTTCGTCGGTTTGTATCCAAAAGAGCATTTGTTATTTTTAAGCCGACCGTGTAACGGGATTGCATGGGAATAATTGTGCGATTTTTCCGTTTGATATAGTCATGCTGACGAGAATTAAGCGTACTTTTACACTCTAATAAATACACAACATGTAAAAATCATTTGTCCTTCAAATTTTTACGTCGTAATTTGCCATTCCAACTATTTGCAGCAAAAAATTAAATGAATATAAATGTACTACTTACGCCCGCAGAGCTTCCAAAAGCTACTGAAAATGGTGCGCGTGTGGCTATTGTAATTGACGTTCTCCGTGCGAGTACGACTATTTGTGTAGCTTTTTCGAGTGGTGTGCAGGCGATACTTCCATCAGCGAGTGTCGAGGAGGCGCGGGCTATGTATAACGCGCTCCCAAAATCGATACGGGTGCTCGGTGGCGAGCGGCAGGGTGTGAAGCAGGAAGGCTTCGATCTCGGAAATTCTCCGCTTGAATATACACCCGATATGGTGGAGGGCAAGATGGTCAGTTTTACGAGTTCGAATGGTACTGCTGCCCTGCAGTATGTGCGCGAAGCAGATACCGTTTATATCGGATCATTTATGAATATGCAGGCATTAGCCGAGTATATTGCCGATCATCATACCGATCGCACGGTGGAGGTTACGATTATCTGTGCCGGAAACAGTGGTACGTTTTCACTCGAAGATGCCTGCTGTGCCGGTGGATTCGCCGGATATTTATCATCGTATTGTTCTTCGGCACATCTTACGGATTCAGCAATTGCAGCCGAATGTTTATTTTCAAATTACAGCGAAAATTTACTTGAATTTCTGCAGAACACGACTCATGGTATGTATTTGACAGACCTTGGGTTTTCAGATGATATCGAATGCGCTGCCGACCTCAATTCTCTCATGGTAGTGCCCGTGATAAGCGGCGATTCGATCATATCGGCAACTTAATCTCGACGGGAAATACATGGCTACTGAACCAGAAAATATCATCGTAAAACGCGGCGGCTCGACGATTCCGCCTCTCGGAAAAGGTGCACCTGCTCCCGAAAATTCCAACCCACAGCCCACATCAGCCGATAATAAACGGACTCCACGCTCAGCAAAAGCAGCAGCGCCCGCTGCTAAGTCACCCGTAGATCGCACACGACAGATTAAGATTATCGCCGTGACAATGCTGCTTTTCTCTGTATTGCTGTTAATTGCTTTATTATCATATACTTCACAAGATGAGGCAAATGCCGAACTCTCCATGCACGACATTTCGGGTATCTTTCGTGGTGACGATGCCGTGCGCGCGAAGGTCGATACGACGCACAATTGGCTCGGACTCGTCGGAGCGGTTATTTCGAATTTGCTCTATAATTATACGATAGGATTTTCGGCAATTTCCCTGCCGTTTATCGTAGCTTTATGGGCGAAAAATTTATTCGTCACGCAAAATATTCCTCCCCGCGTAATCAAGCTGACAGGAACTGCGTTGATTCTCGGTACACTCTTTGCCGGACTCATGGGTACCTTCCAACTCGTTACCTGGCTGCCGTCGTTCTCACCCGAATGGAGCGGCGCTGTGGGTCAATTTATCTCCACGATCCTCTCTGACTTAATCGGGAAAATAGGTTCGTTTCTCGTCATCAGCGTCGGAATATTAGTGACCCTCGTCCTCGGCACCGACCTCGACATGGATAAAATGTACCTTAAATTGCGCCTTTACTACGGCAAAGCACAAGATCAATTCGCTCATCTATTAGAAAAATATCGTACATGGAGAGCTACTGATACTTCTGAATCTACCGATGTAGCCGAGGCACCGGCTCCAAAGGCAACCCCAAAGGCAGCAGAAGCTGTCGATGACGAACCCGCCCGTATCGTGCGCAGGGTGGCTGAGCAAACAGCCGCAGCCGTTCCACCGCCCATGCCTCCGGCTCCGGCAAACCGCGATCCATTGATCAGACGACCCGATGAGCAGGCAGCCGCACAGCCAACAAAACCTCCAGTAGCACAACCGATTACGGAAGATATTCCTGAAATGCGCCCGCCGGTAAAACCGATGACGACGCATTTGGACCTGCCTCCGCAGCCAACCGCGCCGAAACCGCAGCCGGTCGAATCGTCGGAACCTGAACAAACGTTGGAAGAGCTCGAAGAACAGCAAAAGACATTGACGTTGACGGTACAAGAGCGTCAGCCATCGAAGGATGATGTGGAAATCGAACCTGTCGTCGATGTCTTGGATGAGGAAATTGAGTATTCAGCACCCATGCTGTCGCTTCTGAAAGAGCAACAAGACAAAGACATTACGGTTGACGATGCTGAATTAAAAGAAAATGCACGACTCCTGCAGGAAAAGCTGGAAACATTTAAAATTAACATCGAGAATCTGACTGTAACACCCGGTCCGGTGGTCACACAATACGAATTTGTACCGGCATCGGGTATAAAAATATCGCAAATCGAGAATTTGGCAGATGATATCGCGCTTGCGCTCAAAGCAAAAGGTATTCGTATCATTGC
>JBPOHH010000436.1:0-6577 GCA_052035765.1 Bacteroidota bacterium | reverse complement strand
TTGAGCATACAGGCGGATATGCACAATCGGTGATGTTTGTTGGTGGAGAAACGATGAAGATTAGCGTTCTCTACAGCCGCCTACCCTTTACGCAGCAGTGCAACCTGCCGCAGGAACTCGGATGTGTACTCACGGAAGACGGCTATATCTCAGTCGATGCGATGCAACGAACTACTATTCCCGGACTATATGCCTGCGGAGACAACGCGTCTCGTATGCGCACAGTTGCCGGTGCAATTGCTACAGGTACGACCGCGGGGATGATGCTCAACAAAGAACTGATTGAAGAACAATTTACTACTTTTTAATATACATTTTACGTACGTATCAAAGGAAGATTTCCATGTCAAACTCAACTATTTCCGTAACACATAACACGCTGAAGCAGCATCGGAAAACATCATTATTGGCGGGCTTTTTCTATATTCTTACTTTTATATCGATTCCTACCTTATTCTTGTATATTCCTATACACGACCCGAATTACATGCTCATCAAGAGCACGGATACCGGTATCGTCATTGGTGGTATTTTAGAGATAATCGTAGCGCTTAGCGGCATCGTTACCGCCGTCGTGCTGTATCCATTACTGAGAATTCAGAATGCAACGCTTGCAATAGGACTTATTGCCGCTCGAATTGTAGAGGCAGGTACAATTTTTACCGGTGTAGCATTTTTACTTGGCGCGGTAACGCTGCATCAGCAAAACATTGGCGAAAGTGCGGTGCCAGTCGGACGGGCACTCGTCGCACTCTACGATCGTATCTTCATTTTAGGTCAGGGATTTATGCCCGGTATAGATGATCTCCTCTTAGGAATACTACTCTATAAATCACGCTTGGTGCCGCGGAGTCTTTCGGTGATTGGAATAGTGGGTGCTTTTCCGCTTTTTGCAGGATATCTTGCTATCATGTTTGGCGTAATTGACCGTTCCTCTCCTTTCACAGGTTTGGCAGCTGTCATGGTAGCTGTATTCGAGTTCTCACTCGGCATCTATTTAGTGGTGAAAGGACTGAAGAAATCCCCGACAACCACTCCCTGAGTCATGGGGACAGGTCGCGACCTGACATGCGACCTGTCCCACCTTGCCATCATGTACTCTTGAGCAACTTTTTCTTTTCCTGATATTCTTCATTGGTGATCTGACCCGATGCTAAGCGCTTGTTGAGGATGTCGAGAGGTGAGTCTTTCTTGGTTCGTTGTCCGGGAATGGTGTAGGGTGTTGCAAAAATCCAGAATGCAACAATAACCCAAATAACCCACCATAAAAGGTGCATTCCCCAGAAATAATAATTTTCGTAATACATAGTTTTGATAGTAAATTGAGATGATAAATAGTGAGACGTAATCGCACAAAATGTGCGCTCGACAATAGTTGTAGAATAGAGATTAATGGTTCTCTGACAATTTTTGTGGTTGATCTGAAATAATACTCTCACGAGGAATTTGCCACCTGTCATCCTGAATTTATTTCAGGATCTCTGTGGCTCTACCGTCGTGCTTTGCCAACTGCTTGCGGAGATGCTGAAATAAATTCAGCATGACAGCGACCACCACTATGATTCACAATTTTACGCATCCACAAAAATTGTCAGATAACCAGATTATTTACTTCTGCATCGTACTCTTCACCTCATCTTCATCCAAGGCCACAATTACTTCATTCCTTCTCCCGAAGAATTGATAGGGTGGATTATATCCTAAGAAGCGAAAATTCCCACTGTGCGTTAAGCCCTTCGCTTGTAATGCGTTTTGAAGTGTTGCAGTATGAGAATCAATACTCTCTTGCGAAGCAAATCCTCCGAAGGTGACGACGGCGACATACTCGGCTCCAACAGTCTTAATCATCACGTCAGCATTATTGGGCATTGGTAGATTATCTTTGGTATATCCCGACGGCATCACAAACGCCATACTCGACACCGAATCACCAATATCCATGTGCACCGGCGCTGTCATGGCGATACTTTTCTTCTCACTATTTCCGCCAAAAATGTATTTCGCCAAGGTACCGAAACCTCTACTGCCGAGTTCGCTAAATGATGTGGATCGGGACGTAATCATCGCCATCGTTGCAGCAGGATAATACCGAATTTCAAAATCATCCTCCACGCTAATTACCTTATATGCCTGGGTTTCTGTTCTACTTGTGGACATAGTGGTATAGATTTGAAAAACAATAAATATTCCAACGAGTATGAGAGTTATGATGATAAATATTTTCATGATGGTTTTGTTTTGACTCTCCGGCACTACCTGTAGTACAGAGTGTGCCTGAATTATACAGATATGAATTTAATAGTAACGTATTTATAACAACGCTGTCATTCTGAGCCCTTCGGAGGGTGAAGAATCCTGAGTAATGACACATTTGACATTCATCCATTAGCCCTACAGCTCACACAATGATAACAGTTGAGTTATCATTTATAATCCTGTGTACCGTATCTAAACGGTTGAAACCGTTTGATTGGTTGTATCGTGAGTAGTGGAAATAGTTAAAACCATTCTCAGCTTTTAAAACCGTTAAAACGGTGTACGAATTCTTGTCGTGACTTTTGACCCCATGATTAAAATCATGGGCTATGTTTTAATCTTGTGTCGTTGTTTTTTGATAGGGGCGGGCAGACGCCTTTTAGCAACTCAGCATGACATACATTCCATTCAATTTTTCTATGAGTATATCCATCACTCAACATTGAGATACATATACTTACAAGCACCATTAGTCTATAGTGCTTGTAAGTAATGAGGATTATTTTAATGCTTTACAGCATGAAGCTTGACATCTTCTTTTTGAGCCACGGTTGCAAGCTCGGAATGACGATGCGCTTCGAGTGTGCTTTTTGATGCTTTGTCATGATTCCCGTCTTCGTGATGTTTGACAGCTTCGAGATGATTTTTCGCAGCTGCATCAAAATGAAACGCTGCTTTCTTTTGGTGTTCAATACCTTTATGATTATCGGCAGCAGGATGAGACTGCATGTCTTTTTTCATGGAAGGATCGGTAATTTTCATCGATACATCAGTGTTTTTCTTTGCTGGTTCGGTGGCTTTCATTGGTACATTTTTCATAGTTTTATAGTATAATAATGAGAGAGAAATGGCAGAAGAAACATTCCCCCACCATAGAGAACTTGTTGCTTTCGGAGAAGCATATTCACCATCATCGACGGTAATTATTCATGCCTACGACATCATGCCGATGCAGGCAATACGACCTATTTGTTTTGATATCGTGAGGTTACTTGTGTATCATCCGGACCGCTACCGATAGAGATGGAACTGATATGCGCCTGGTATTTATCATGAACAGGATATCGTGAAGTACTGACCCTCCGGTATTTTCCGTGGGGTCACCGCCTCGCGCATGGATTCAGCGTCGGTCGTGGCCGGTGAACGTGAGTAATGGCTTCATTTATCTCACGAATTTCGTTTTTGACCCAACGAGTTTTTGGGTTGCTCTTTCCACTGCCGATTTCGAAGAGTGGCTGCCGAGGATACCTTTAGGAGATACAGCAGCATCTCCGGCTGTCACCTCAGTTTCCGGTGCATTCACGATAGGCGCCCGTTGGGGGGCGTTGTGAATGTCTGCCTGTAATGCATGTTTATGCTTCATAAAATAAATAGTTAGTGTAACTGAATTGTTACGTTGATACAAAACTACGGTCAATCATGACCTCAAACGTTACATCATACGTACAATGAATTACATAAATCATACCTTATCATTCCGTACGGCATGATCGTGCGGAAGTGTTCGGTATTCGTTCAGGAAAACCATACACTACACTAAAAACCACACGATTCACAGCCATTCTGAATGGTAAGGCATCCGAAGTACTCTCCGGCGAACGGGAGCTTGTATGTCAGTATCATGCAGCAAGTTGACACAAAGGAAGGAATAGGAGGAGTTGGCGCAGGGATACCGGGAGGCAGGGAAATTATGAAATACACCATCATGAATTGGCAAGTGCATTTTTGGGATCATACGACTTGCAGAAGCAGAACACAGACGATTCTCGAACACCACACGAACGCTCTCAGGCGTCCCACTATCAAGAGTACCTTCCTCCGAGGCGAACTCTCCATCCGGCAGCAGAGAATGCACGTTCTCAAAGTCACTCAATGATAGTTGGAATGCTCTCTGCCACTTGCTGTGAGGGCTATAGAATTGACCGTCGGAGAGAATATAATCGGTTCATCTTGATCAAGGTACGGCCAAGCCATCTCCATTTCAGAGAACAAATAACCATCAACCAAACCCACCGATTTGTCTTATGCAGCATGATGCTTCGCCTTAATCAATACCACCTGTCGTACGATGTGCCTTCCTCATCGACCTCTCCCCAGCTCCCGTACGGCAGCGCGGAATAGCGCGTGGGCGACTAAGCGAACCGGCGACATGCCGGCAAAAGCACCGGCAATTGCGTAGAGTGTAGGAAGAGAGATCGTATCCTCCGTCGTCAGGGCGTAGATTGGTTCCCAATAGGCAGGTCTGAACTTCGATTTAAATGCATCAAGACCACCGAAATTATAAAACCTCGTGCCATGCGCGCGCAGCCATGCAAGTATGCCCTTGAGCCACCAGGCATCACGCCCTGTTGACGGCGACGAATACTGCCGTGAAAGCGGAGAAAGACCAAGGGTAAAAAACTCAGCGCCCATCGACGCGACATCACTCGCAGCATGGGTGAGCAGCAATTCTATGGTTCCATTCGGTGCCGATGCTCCCCGGATGTTTTGTTCGACCAGCCATCCATTCCGATTAGGAATTGGAGCAAGCGTCACAAATCCTATCGGCATTCCATCACGTTCGGCGACATATAGGCGTCGGTCTAATAATCGGTCAAGCGTCTGCGATTCAATGAGAAAATGCAGAGGCGGCAGCCCGCGGGTCGAGAGCCAATCTTCCAAACATTTCTGCAGCATCGGATCCTTGGCGGCGCGGTCATTATCCCAGGCATTGACGTGTACTCCTTTATTCACTGCGCGTGCTACCTGCGCTCTCAGCGATGGCTTCTCCTGTATTCGCTCTGCCCACTCCTGAGGATGCCACACGGGTTCGGCTCCGAGAAGAATGGAATTCCCGGAGTCTTCCGTCCGGAGAAAGGATGCAAGCCGCGTACCGGCACAGAAGTAACAGATGTTTTTGTGGAGCTTGGCCGTCTCTGCTTTTAATTCTTCTATCACAGCTGCTACATCCGTGAGCGCGCACACGGGAGCACCGGCGACAATCCTGTAGCGACCAAAATCCTGATATCCGATGACGGCTTCGGTGGTCTTGGAGAACCAAAGACACATGCCTTTATTAAGGATCTGATACGCAGAAGAATTCCATCCGTATTTCATTACAATCACGCGTGCTTTTGCAATCGCGTCATCGTCGTCGTGTTCCCGAACCATACATCCTCCTCCCCAAGCGTGGAATATGTGTGACCTGTGTAGAATAGAATCACCGGCAAAATTACGGATACTCTGTGCATGTGCTCCTCCTCCAACAATTCCCCCCACGCTACTTAAGACCGCACTATCCGGAGAAACTCACTCCATGGACCAACTTCTTCTTTGTATTGAAAGGCCATAATTCGTGCAATCTGCGCGATATGATCGAGGTCATGCACTGCCCATGTCGATAAAAGCTGACGGAGAGTCACGGAGCCAAACGTCGGATGAATTCCTGTTTTGGACAGATCCGCCTCTGTTATTCCAAGGGATTGAACATACTCAAGATTCCGATGCCGCAATTGCTTGAACTCCCCGAGAAGGGTGTCTAATGACTTCCCCTTACTCGATTCAAATTGGGCAAATCGGTCAAACGGCGTAAAATGGTTATCCTCTGCAGCTGCGAGAATAATACTGATGCGCGAAAGCCAATCGGTCTTTTCACCATGGAGCAAATGCCCGACCACATCATACACCGACCATGTATCCCCGCCTTCGGTAGCCCCTGTCCAAAAAGGCGATAATCCTGTCGTCAGGCGGATGAGCGTGTCGGGAGTCTGACGCAACACCTCCATTGTTTTTTCGATAGTAAATTTCATAAAAGTTTTTTGTACAGTATTGGAAATTGTATTTGTTGTAGCAGCTTCGGATGTCCATACACTCTGCATCTATTTCCCGTCCGGTCGGTTGTTTCAGCAGCTCACTATGATGTACCAATCAACGGCAAGTGTTGACGTCCGGTGGTAACAACCGGACGGACGGGAAATTACAAAATTCTCGACAATCTTCTTTAATCCTAAAATCCTGCAAATCCTGATTCAAACATTTACGCACTGTCTGAATCAGGATTTGCAGGATTCTTGGATTTGCGGGTTTCTATTTTGTTTTTATCTGTCCTAATCTTCTGCAATCTTCTTAAATCTTCTTTAATCCTAAAATCCTCCAAATCCTGATTCAAACATTTACGCACTGTCTGAATCAGGATTTGCAGGATTCTTGGATTTGCGGGATTCTATTTTGTTTTTATCTGTCCTAATCTTCTGCAATCTTCTTAAATCTTCTTTAATCCTAAAATCCTCCAAATCCTGATTCAAACACTTGCGCACTGTCTGAATCAGGATTTGCAGGATTC
>JBPOHH010000630.1:0-2781 GCA_052035765.1 Bacteroidota bacterium | reverse complement strand
CGTCGAAGAGTGCGGGCAGGTATTTGCCGAGCTGCTCCCAGGTGGATTTTTTGGCCGAACCAAACACGCTGTTTTCGCGGTAGGCGGTAATCCTTGACTGCGCCCGCGTATAGATATTCCATTTTTTCGCGATACGTTCCGCCGTACCATTGGCTACCATCATCTCTATGATAGAATTGAGCTTATCGCGGAGTTCGGTGTCTTCTTTGCGCACGCCGATACCATAGAACCCTTCGCCGCTTGGTTCGCCGACGAACTTAAGCTTAGGATTCGGGCGGGCGTAGAATATTGCCATTGGCAGGTCGAGCACGACGGCATCGAGTCGCTTATCGGCGAGGTCACGGTAGGGTTCGACCACTCCGGGATAGATTTTTATATCCACTTTCCCGATCTCTTCGAGCATGTTCAGCCCCACCGACGCCGAAAGCGCGCCGACAGTTTTGCCTCGAAGGTCGAGAAAAGTGCCGATGCGTTCTTCTTCCGAGCGAACGACGATTTGTTGGGAATAGACATAATATGGCTTGGTGAAGTTGATGACTTCCATCCGTGCGTCGGTGATTTCGAGACCGTTGAGGATAATATCAAAGTCTTTACGGTTGAGTGCCGGCACGAGTGCGTCCCAACTGTTTTGTTTCATCACGGCTTTGAGCCCGAGATACTTACCGATTTCATTCGCAATATCTACTTCATAGCCAATGAGTTGATTGGGATTGTCGGGATTGACGAATACATACGGCGCGCCTCCCTCAGCGTCTGCGCCCCAGGTGAAATACCCGCGCTGCTTCATGCTCTCAAGAGTCGAAATATCCTTGGTCTGAGCCTGCAGTGGCGCAATCCGGCCTACGCACAGCAAGAGAATAACGAATGAAAACCGCAGTAGAAATTTCATAACGGGACTTTCAATGAAGAGAGTTTCGGCTTGTATGGTCGGCTGTGCTACCTCGGGCAGCACATATTAGTAATAATACTCATCCGGAGCATAAGCAATATACTTCGAATATTTTCGAAGCACTTGCAGGAGCGCCTGATAATCTTTCGGATACGGCGCTTCGATTGTAATGGACTCACCCGTCGCCGGATGCTTGAAGGTAATCGAAAACGCGTGCAGCGGAGTACGCGTGAGAATTGGACGTTCTTCCTCGTCCTTCGATACTTTAAAACGACGTTTAATAGTCGAGAGCTTGAATTCCGTCAGTGTTCCATAATCGGAATCGACGAGTAATGGATGTCCAATTGCTGCAAGATGCACGCGGATTTGATGTTGGCGTCCTGTTACCGGCAGGCATTCTAGCAATGTCGCAATTTTAAAGCGTTCCTTCACATTGATTTTCGTAAACGACTCCTTCCCCCGTGCTGACGGCTTCATGAGTCCCTTGCGGTTCGTATCCTCGGAAAGCGGAATATCGATATCCATCGTGTCTTTCTCCACCACACCACTCACGATTGCATGATAACACTTCTCCACTTCCCTATTCTGGAAATTAATACTCATCACCTTATGCGCCTCGGCATTCTTGGCAAAGACAATCACACCGGTCGTGGCTTTGTCAAGGCGATGAACGACAAAAATTTCGCCGAACATATCAATGAGCTGCCCACGCAAATTGGGAATATCCTGACGGAATCGGTCGGGCAAGGTCAGCAGTCCGGCGGGCTTATTGACGGCAACAATGTGGTCGTCCTGATAGAGTATCGAGAGAGGAGATTTGGGCATAATTTGATGATTTCTTTAGAATTATATTCGTTATTTTCTGTATTTGTCAGAATTCCTTTTGGGTAGAGCGCCAACTATCTAATTCGTTCAATTGGAGATACAAATTCGCGCGCTTCTTGTTTGTTTTTTAATACTTATACAGCAACGTTAAGATATATTACAAATTAAATATTGGGAGGTTATCACATGTTGTGATAACCTCACCCCATTCTATTATTATAAAGTAGTCCTACTACTTCACGCATAACTAAAAAATCCCTTGCCTGACTTGCGTCCAAGGCATCCTGCAGCGACCATTTTTCTCAGTAATGGACAAGCGCGGTATTTGTCATCGCCGAGTCCGGTGTGGAGCACTTCCATGATCGAGAGGCAGACGTCGAGTCCGATGAAGTCGGCAAGCGTGAGCGGACCCATCGGATGATTCATCCCGAGCTTCATCACAGTGTCGATATCTTGAGCACTGGCAACGCCTTCCATCAGGCAGAAGACGGCTTCATTGATCATCGGCATCAGAATTCTATTGGAAATAAATCCTGCGTAATCCTGCACACTCACGGGAGTTTTTTCAAGCTTTTTGGCAAGGTCTTCGATGATAGAATAGGTTTCGTCACTTGTGGAAAACCCACGGACGATTTCACATAACTTCATCAGTGGAACGGGATTAAAGAAGTGCATACCAATAAATTTATCGGCACGGGATGTAGCAGCAGCGATGGAAGTAATCGAAATTGAACTCGTGTTACTTGCAAAAATCGTGTGCGGTGGGCAAATTGCATCGGCGGTTTTGAAGAGACTCGTTTTAATATCAAAATTCTCACTTGCTGCCTCGATGATAAGATCTGCGTTTGTTGCAGCTTCTACAAGGCTTGTCGATGGCTTAATTCGAGCGATTGTTTCTAATTTCAATTCTTCTGTGATAATTCCTTTTTTCGCTTGACGACCGAGATTTTGCTCAATCGTCGTGAGTCCGCGATGAACTGCTTCGGTGCTAACATCAACGAGTGTAACATCATAGCCAAATTGTGCAAAAGTATGAGCGATGCCATTTCCCATCGTTCCGGCGCCAA
>JBPOHH010000733.1:0-5886 GCA_052035765.1 Bacteroidota bacterium | reverse complement strand
TACCACTTTTTTCTTTGGTAATGAACTTGTAATACGATAAGTTGCGCTCACCACACCGGTTTTTCACAAAACTTCTGTGGAATCGTCGCTCCGTAATCGCTGAACTACCCCGCCGGATGGACCGGTTTTTTATTATATTTCATGGAGTTAGTATGACACACTTCGACAGCGCGACCGGCAAATCCCCGGTAGCAGACCACGCAACCTTGACTGAAATTCGCTCAGTCAACTACATTTCGAACGCGGCTTTATTCAGCGCCGCAGACCGCAGACCGCAGACCGCAGACCGCAGACCGCAGACCGCAGACCGCAGACCGCAGACCGCAGACCGCAGGCCGCAGACCGCAGACCGCAGACCGCAGACCGCAGACCGCAGACCGCAGACCGCAGACCGCAGACCGCTCTAACTTACTACTTTAGTATTGCAGTATTTCTTGCAATTGCTTTGATGATTCCCTTCCAACCTATATTTAGTCAAGTATGTACAAGCAATAGTACTCGGACGTCAGAAACGCCATGCTATCTTTCGTGCACACAGGGATTACTTTATAGTCTAGGTCCATTACCTGTCGGTCCACTCTGTAATTCATCTCTTGGAGATGGTTTGAGACTTCATTCTAACATTACACCAGGACCAGGAAATGAAAATATAGGATATGAACCCATGCCAACTATCCGATTTTCTTACCACAAAGATTTACAAATAGATTGTAGTTTTGAGCGAGCCGGTCGAATTGGGATTATGCCTCCATTTGCTGATAATGGTACTGCAGCAAGATTATACCCTGTATCGGTCGGAAATTTTGGAGAAGGAGATGTTTTTTTAGTTTCCACTTGTGATGCAAAAGACCTCCTTCTTTCGACAAATAATGTCGGTTCACGTATTAAATTTTTGACAACTTCTACTCAAGGAACGCAGGCTGAACGAATGACTATTGCATCTGATGGAGATGTAGGAATTCGTACTTCAAATCCACTGGCAGCACTCCAAATTTATCAAAAATTGACTTTGCATTATGGAGCGAATGAATACCTTATGGGATATAACCAATATCAAACTGGTGCAGGGGTGTTCTCAAGAATTATGGAATCATCAACCATGGGGATTATGTTTAAAGAAGACCATAATATGATGTACATTACTAATAATGGTCATGGTTTAATGGGCTCATCCGTTAATTATCGAGAAGTTACCAATGCAGTAAAGGGAATAACTATAGGTAATGATAATGTTGATGTAGCTAGTAATGGCGATAAAGCATACATTGGGCTTGGTTCGTCATGGGATCCGAATAGTCGTGTTGTAATTCAGGGACTTAGTGAATCATCTGCTGTAACGAATGCACTTCGGGTTACGAATAATGCAGGATCGCCAGTAACTCGTTTTGTTGTAAAAGATGTAGGTACGGTGGGTATTAGAACCGATGTAGTAAAAAATGATTTTCAGATAAATGATATGTTTGGAATTCATGCAGGTGGTACGAGCGTGATTGCTCATAATGCTTATACATACTATGATGCAGCTACAAGTACATGGAAATGGAAGCGTATGGTCGATGGTGTAGGTAACGATAAACGGCCAGCAGCGCTTGGATTATGGAACGGGACATTGAGCGTACAAGTTGCAGGTGAAGGTTTAGCAGAATCGCCTATAACGTGGAATACTGCCTTGTCCATCGCTAATGATGGTAAGGTAGCAATTAGCAGCCTCGCAGCTACAGGTGATCCACGTCCAGTTTATGTAAATAGTTCTGGTGAACTCATTGATGGATCTACAGGTACATTAACTTCTTGGGGACTTAATGGTAATACTGGAACTACGTCCAGTAATTTTATAGGTACTACAACAGGTAGCAATCAACCGCTTATATTCAAATCAAATGGTGTCCAGAGAATGAAAATATTTGGCGGTACTAGTACAGATAATAATACCTATATTCAAATAGGTACAACTTATTTCAATCCATCGTCAACCGGACAAGAACTGCCGACCGGTTTAACATGCAGAGTTTCCGTTGACGGACAGATAGTTGCTAAAGAATACCTTTGCAAAGCTGCAACATGGTCTGATTTTGTTTTCCACGAGAATTACAATCTTCGAAGCTTAGATGACGTAGAAACATATATCAAGGAAAATGGACACTTACCAGAAATCCCAAGCGAAACAGAAGTGCAAGACCAAGGCATTAACCTTGCTGAAATCCAAGCAAAACTCCTCCAAAAAGTGGAAGAACTAACACTCTATATGATAGATTTGAAAAGACAAAATGACATTCTATCTCATGAAGTACAAATTCTTAAACAAAATCAAAAAAAATAGGAGTATGGCTATGAAAAACAAACTATGGCAGATATTTTCTCTACTATTTATTTTTGTAGAATGTACTTTTGCGCAAGAGAATAGAGATTTAACAAACTTCTGGCTGTCACCTTTAGGACTAATGCCTGTCAAGCAAGAGCATAATTTATCACAACCCTCTACTTTACCGTTGAGGAAAAATAAACTTATCCCAATAATTCTTAATATTCCTAATAATGATGATATTACATTGTTAAATGATGGTTATTTTCAATCTGAAAACTCAGTTTTTTTAGACCCTAATGATAATACAGTTTCTACTGCCTTTAAGGCTATTAATTCCAATAATACTGCTAGTAGTAACCCTACCGTAGCCATTGGGTCTAATTTCCTTAGAACTACAAATGGAGGTCAAAGTTGGAATAGTAATTTTCCTCACTCAGTTCCTTTTGACAATGCAGGCGATCCTTCCGTAGTTATTGATTTAGATGGGAATCAATATGTTAGCTATATGTTAGGTTCTTACAGCGGATTACAACAATGGCTAGTTCGTTCTTCAGATAATGGTAGTACCTTTACTGAATTCAGAATTGATCGTGGAGCAACTGATAATGATAAAAGCCATCTTTGGGTTGATAATTCTCGAAATAGTCCTTACCAAGGAACCTTATACTCAGCGTTTACAGAATTTATACCAGGAGTTCGATATGGTCAAGTGATATTTGCAAAATCAACAGATCAAGGTGAAAATTGGAGTTTATATCATGTTTCGGGGCAATATCAACTAAGCCCATTAAATCATGGGGTTAACATTCAAACAGGTCCCAATGGAGAGGTGTACTTTTGTTGGGCTTTGTATGATGATTTTGTAAAGGGCGCTATTGTAAACGAATCTGGAATAGGTTTTTCAAGATCTCTTGATGGTGGATACAATTTTTCAGTACCTGAGAAGAAATTTTCAATACTTGGTCACCGTGCCACACCTTTAGGTGGAGGCAAGAATATGAGGCACTTTAGTTATCCAAGTATGTCCGTAAGTCAACAAAACGGAGATATATATATTGCAGTCACCGAGAGAATTAGTACATCAAATAATGAAACAGATATTTTCCTCTATAAATCGAATGACGGTGGATCTACTTTTCCAATTTCATTGCGTCGCCGTATTAACCAAGATGCTACAAGTAATGGTAAAGACCAATGGTCTCCATGGATAGCCTGTGACCCGATATCTGGACTACTTGTTTGTGTGTTCTATGATTCAAGAGACTTCACAAACAATGATGCTGCCAACACATATGTAGCACTCTCTTACGACGGTGGAAATAGTTGGCTCGACGGTAAAGTTAGTAACGCAAGTTGGAACGCGAAAGGATTTATAACCATGGGTACAGAACATTATGCAGGTGACTATATTGGTGTTGCTACTCGATATTGTCAATGTATTCCTGTATGGAGTGATTCAAGGTCAGGAGCACAACTTACATATACCTCACCATTTAATGTAGAATGTCCAGCTAACTTGATACTCTGTAATGCAAGAATAAGAGAAGAAGCGATGCACTCAGTTACAGATAAGATAACAGTTGCAGGATCAAGTTGCACCTATATTGTTGATAATAACGGTACATCTGATGGAGGTCGTTGTATAATGGAGGCTGGAAATGAAATTCAAATTGGTGATGGATTTAACGCTAAATATGGTTCGTTCTTTCGCGCTTCAATTGCAAGTAATTGTACACAGTATTGTAGAAAGGTGAATGAATTCATACGCTCTTCACCGCACTATCAAGATGAAGCAGCCAAAAAGGGAGCAGAAACAGGCAAGTTCACAGAATTCAAAAGACAAGCAACAGAAATTATTGAAATTAATGTTATTCCAAATCCCGCTTCAGATAAGGCAATAATTCAGTATCAAGTTCCAGCTTCCGAAGGAGAGATAAAATTTCAAATTTTCTCACTCTTTGGAGAAAAAATTGGTGAAGAAGTCTGTCACAAAAACATCAGTGGCAGTCAATATATTATTGAACAAGATGTATCTCAATTTAGTACTGGTATATATTGGGTAGTGGTACGCGGCAGTTATCAACAATCAATTTCTAAACTTTCTATTTTACATTAGCAATTTTTTTCAGGAGAAAAACATGAAAACAAATCTCTATATCCCAATTATTCTAATATTGATTTCTGCAAGTTGCAGCAATACTACAATGACTCCTTTAGCCCCTCCTAAATTAGCAAAAATCATGCTAACTTCAGGGGTAACTAATAATCTTAATAGTGTATTTTTTGAGGATACTCAGAATGGATTTGCAGTAGGTGATAGCGGTACTATCATAACCACGACAAATGGTGGTGAAAGCTGGAGCAAAGTTCAAACAAATTTTTCAAAACGACTATATTCTTGTGTAGTATATAATGGAAAAAAATATATTGGTGGAGATGGTATAGTGTCGTTAGGAGATGGTATAGAATCAATCGCTGATTTCCAGAACGTTGGGAGCACAATGGTAAATTCCTTTACAGTGTTAAACGATGGAAGGATAATTGCCGTAGGCGGGTTCTACGCATTTAACGGTAGTTTCGGTAAAGTTTTAGTTAAAAATCAAAATTCTAATACTTGGTCATATATAGCTGATTCACTCTTTTCATTCGGAGCAATTACAGATATTATTACGAAGGATTCGAGTAATGTCCTTTGGTGTGTTCCTAGATGCTATTTTTGTAATAGTGGTATTAGTAGTTTTAATTTCAATACACTAACTATGGATACATCATTAAATATTCCTGAATTCGGAATGAAAGCTCTGAGCAAGAGTGGCAGTGTCATTGTAAGTGTTAGTAGAAATGAAGGAATCGCTCGCTCTACGAATATTGGTGCTACTTGGTATAGGCAAGCAGCACCAAATAACGCAGTTTTATCTGACGTTACAATGATTAGTCCAACAACTGGATATGCTTGTGGTGAGGGTGGAGTCTTGTTAATTACAGAAGATAGCGGACAATCGTGGTCTGCGATACAGAGTGGCACAACTAAAAATCTACATAGTATTTTCTTCCCAACCACCACCGTTGGCTTTGCAGTAGGTGATGAAGGCACAATTATCAAGATTGACTTAGCAGAAAACTAACAATTCATATCTAAAGCGAATTTAACAGTCCAATGGAACTAATTAGTAGTGAGTAGGAAAATTATATTCACTGTAACTAAACTTGTACTAAATACATACATCGACTTACCCCGCGTCCTGACAGGTTTTCCCAAACCCGTCAGGACTTTTTTATTCCCCTCCCGAGCCCCTCGTTTCTTACCGAGCGGCTTGGTGGAGGGCGTATTCACTGAGCCACTCGCCAAGAAGTTAGGGGCTCAAGAAGAGAAGCCACCCATCTAACCCATCCATTCCCAAAATCTTACCACATTTTCACCTCAAAATTGTTTTTTATAAAAATAATCTGCTTGTACCACTTTTTTCTTTGGTAATGAACTTGTAATACGATAAGTTGCGCTCACCACACCGGTTTTTCACAAAACTTCTGTGGAATCGTCGCTCCGTAATCGCTGAACTACCCCGCCGGATGGACCGGTT
>JBPOHH010000028.1:0-7804 GCA_052035765.1 Bacteroidota bacterium | reverse complement strand
GTGTGACCTCTTTGTCGCTGAGTACCTTTACTATACAAGCCGTTAATCTAACCCTGCAGTCACCTGCCGGCGGCGAAAAATACGGTCAAAAAGAGAAATTCGATATTCAATGGTCATCGTCACTGGTGTCACGCGTAAAAATTGAATTCTCCTCCAATGGCGGTGCAGATTGGACTACTCTCTCGGCAAGCCAAGCCGGCACTTAGTATTCCTTCGAAGTTCCCGATATCGAGACCTCACAGGCAATCATCAAAATCAGCGATGCCTCCAATAATACCCTCGTAGCCCAAAGCGGCAGCTTCTCCATCGGTAAAGAAAAAATCCTGGTCTTTACTCCCAACGGCGGCGATATCGTGTGCTCGACTAAAGACTTTGAAGTGCGCTGGGGAACAGAGTTTATCAGCTCCTCAAGCAGCAGAATCAGAATAGAATATTCGGCCGATAACGGTAAGGTATGGAATAATGTCACCTCAACCGTCGGAATCGATGCCCGTCTCGGTAAATATACATGGGCGGCTACGAACAAAATCGCCTCTGCCGGTAAAGCGCTCGTACGGATCAGCTACAAGCTTGATACATCTGTCGTTACCGTCAGCGCCTCGAATTTCACGATTGATGCCGGAGCTGCCTGTACTCCGATTGGCGTAGATGAAGCAAATTCCGGTTTCTTTGGTACGCTCAGCGTCTCGCCGAATCCACTTTCATCCTTTGGTGTGGCTACCATCGAATTCCCGGCACCCTGCGCAAGCATCGAATGTCTCCTCGTCGATGCCAACGGAGCACGAGTCGCTCAATTCGGAAATTATGACAATATGAGCGCCGGCAAACATGAAATACGCTTCGATGTCTCCGGTATTCCCTCGGGTGCATACTTCCTGACGCTCAGTTGCGGTGGTCAGAGAATTTCTGCTCCGGTGACCATTCTTCGATAATATAGTGAATTCAGAACGGCGGACTTGCCCTCAAGTTCGCCGTTTTTTATTATCCCCATTCTACGATATAACGCTATGTCGCTTCTTAACTCTCTTATCGTCAAGACTCTCCCCATCGTTCCTAAATCCATTGTCAAAGCCGTAGCGAGCCGCTATATTGCCGGCGCAACGCTCCCCGATGCCGTGCGCGTGAGCAAGGAGCTCGCCCAAAAAGGAGCAAGCTCGACCATCGACGTGCTCGGTGAATTTGTGACCTCCCGCGAACGTTCGGTGCATGAATTCGAAACCGCGTCGTCGGTAATAACTGCTATGCATGATAATAACTTGCAGTCGTATCTCTCGGTCAAGCTTACTTCGCTCGGACTCGATATTGATCAGGAATTTGCTTTTCAAAATGTTCGCTCGCTCGTCAAAAAAGCCGCCGGACTCGGGATATTCGTGCGTATGGATATGGAAAATTCTCCCTATACAAGTATTACGCTCGATTTTTATCGTCGCCTTCGTGCCGAAGGATTCGACAATATCGGCGTTGTGCTGCAGGCGTATATGCGCCGCACGGAGGACGATATACGTTCGCTCCTGCCGCTCAAGCCGTCGGTGCGCCTGTGTAAGGGAATTTATATTGAATCGCCGGAAATTGCTATAAAAGAACCCGACGCCATCCGCGCCAATTACAAAAAAATGCTCCGCCTGTTGCTCGATAATGGTGCGAATGTACGCATCGCCACGCATGATGATCAGCTCATCGATGACGCTGCGAACTATATATCGACTCAAAACGTGAGCAAAAGTCAGTATGAATTTCAAATGCTGCTCGGCGTGCGTGAAGAGCGCCGGAACGAAATCATCCGCGCCGGTCACGGCATGAGAATTTATGTGCCGTTCGGCAGTGATTGGTACGGCTATTCAGTGCGCCGTTTGAAAGAAAATCCGCAGGTCGCAGGGTATGTGCTCAAGGCGATGTTTACCGGCAGATAATTTCTCGAACAATTGACGTACTTCTCTATTCTGACTCTATTCCTACATACCTACATGAAAAATATCTTTTTGATTTTACTGATAGTTACCTGCGGCTTTTCGGCTGTGTCCGGATGCGCGAAAAATCTCGGCACTCCTCCGGAAAAAGTGACCATCGGGACATTCAATATTGGCTGGCTCGGTGATGGAATTGAGGATAAAATTCCACGGACGGACGAGGATTTCAAGCGTATTGCAGCAGTTATTACCGAGGCGAATCCCGATGTGATGGGGTTGCAGGAAATTAAAAATTCCGCCGCCCTCAAGAATGTGCTCAAATACCTGCCCGACTATTCGTTCTTCATCGGTACCCACGGACGCTCGCAGAATGTGTGCGTGATTTACCGCAACGATGTGCAGGTGAAGGTCGATGGGGAGTTCATGCCGATTGCAGTCGATACCTTGAAAAATCGTCCCGGACTGGTGCTCACCTGTAAAAAAGGGAACTTTGACTGGACGATGATGGTGGTGCATTTTAAATCCAGCTCGCGCTACGACTCGACACCCGACATGCAGACGGAAGCGCGCCGTATGCGCTCGGCGCAGGCAGAGGTGGCATCGAAGTGGGTCGATTCGTTGCTTTCTGGCGGGAAAGAACAAGATATATTCATCGTCGGTGATTGTAATGATTTTCCGCAACGTACTAAAAATCCAACGCTTACGGCATTACTTGCCAATGCAAACATTGAATTTCTGACTCATGAATCCAAGAGCTGTTTTAATGAAAAATGGTTCGGAATTGACCATATTATATGTTCAAAGTCTGCCAAAAAACGTGTCATCACCGGCAGCAATCATTCTGTGAATTTCTTTGCGCAATATCCGAAAGAAACTGCTGATAAGATCAGCGATCATTGTCCGGTCGTGGTTGAGTTTGAAGTCACCTCGCCGGATAATGATTAAGGAACTTTTCCTGCTTTTCGAGAGTATGTGTACCAATTACTTATTAATCTACAACAGTATCGTATGAAACGTATTATAAAAGTTATACTGGTAATGACCTGCGCAATGCTTCTGCAGCCGGCTGCCGTATGGTCACAATCGGGTGGTCCGGGTGAGGATCCGTTGACCATGGAGTCGGACGCAGCACCCAAGCGGGTGATTACCCTTGATTCCGGCCGTGCTGCAGCGCTGAAAAGCAAGGCATATTTCTGTATGGATGCATTGATTCGTCAGGATTTCAAGGCTGCTTCCAGCTTCTATGATCAATCGCTCGGCGTAGATTTCTCGGCGGACACCCTGAAGAGATTCTGGGGGTTATTTCTCAAAGAATCGGGTGAAGTCATCAAGCCGATGGAGGTCAAAAGCCAGATTTTTGAAGATACGCTGGTCGCGATTGTCACGACGCTTTTGTGTCAGAAAGGCAAGTGGGACTTTAAATTTATTTATCCGGATTCGGATCGTATTGAGCGTATGCTGATTGAAAAAACCCCGCCGCCGATGCCGAAGAGTTATCAATTTCCCGACTATGTCGATGGAGAGCGTGTCCGTGAATACAGTGTGACGATTGGCAAGGGTGAATGGTCGCTGCCGGGCGCAGTAACGCTCCCGACGGCACCCGGAAAGTATCCGGCAGTCATTCTCGTACACGGTTCGGGACCGATGGACAGAGACGAGACTATATTCTCGAGCAAGCCATTCAAAGACCTGGCATGGGGGCTCGCTTCGCAGGGAGTTGCAGTGCTGCGCTACGACAAGCGCACGAAGCATCATTACAAAAAAATCGGCAAAGAACGTCCGGTACTTACACCGCAGTTTGAGGTAATTGACGATGCACTTGAGGCGGTAAAAGTGCTGCAAAAGAACAAAGACATTCAGCATGATCATATCTTCGTCCTCGGGCACAGCTTAGGCGGTATGCTTGCGCCCCGGATTGCCAAGCAGGACTCAAGTATTGCCGGGTTGATAATATTATCCGGGAATGCCCGACCGCTGGAAGACTTAATTCTGGAGCAGGTTGAGTATATATATGGTCTCGACGGAGTGCAGAACGACGAACGTAAACGTATCATCGATCAAATCAAACGGCAGCGGCAGGCAGTGAAGTCACCGACGCTGTCGATTATGACTTCGCCGGACTCTCTGCCGCTTCAAGTGCCTGCACCGTATTGGCTTGACTTGCAGAATTACAATCCTCCTCTCTATGCATCGAAGCTCAAAAAACCGATCCTGGTGTTACAGGGAGAGCGGGATTATCAGGTAACGATGGAAGACTTCAAGCTCTGGAAAAAATTCCTTCCTCCCAATGAAGACCGGGAGTACAAAAGCTATCCGACATTGAATCACCTCTATGCACCGGGCATCGGTAAAAGTCGACCCGATGAATATAGAGCCGCAGCACATGTAGCCAAGGAAACGATAGATGATATTAGTGCATGGGTGAAAAAACGATCCAAAAAATAATTTGCTGCACGGAGCAGGTCAGTACAGAAAAGCCCGGGTGAATCATCACCGGGCTTTTTTTGTGGGCTACAGATGTGTATTCAGGATAATGGAATCCCGAGAGTATAGTACGGGGCACGATGTGCAGAAGGGACAGTTGTTACGCCTGCCGGAGAGGTAATTCCACAAAAAAAGATGCTCCCTTGCCGGGCTCGCTTTCGACCCAAATACGACCATTCATTAACTCAACAAAGCGCTTGACAATGGAGAGCCCGAGCCCGGTGGAGTGCTCACCACCCGTTGGCCTGGCTGAGAGGCGTTTAAATTTCCCGAATAAATGTTGCTTGTCCTCATCAGTGAGCCCCGGTCCCTGATCCTGAACGCAGAAGAGAACGGAATCATTGGTAGATGCGTGAGCAGAAAGGGTAATACGGGTATGGGAAGGAGAGAATTTAACGGCATTGGAGACGAGGTTGTCGAGTATCTGGAGCACGACTGACATGCTTGCTTCGATACTGATATCGTCGGCCTGCCAATCGAGAGTGATGGCTTTGTGGTGCGCCTGTGTCATGAAGCGCTCGGCTATGATAGTAACTGATTGCAGGACAGAGACTATTTCGCCGGGGGGAAGGATCGCGCCGCTTTCGATTTTATTGACATCGAGCACATTGACGATGAGGTCGAACATGTGCTTCGACGATGTACGAATGTCATCGGCAAGCCCTTTGATTTCTTCAGGATTAAGAGTGCCGGACTCATCCTGAAGAATTGTGGCTATCATGGTAATGACACTCAGCGGATTCTTGAGATCATGGGCTGCAATGCCGAGAAATTCGTTTTTTTCGAAATTGACCTGCGTGAGCTGCTTGTTGGACTCTTCGAGCTCGGTGTTGATGGCAGCCAGCTCGGCGTTCTTGACATGGAGCACTTCCTGCTCGCGCTGCATAACGGCTATCTCGCGCTCGATGGCATAGCGCTGAGTTTGCTTGGTAGCTTCTTCGTTATGAACAGCCTTTTCGAGCTCGTGGTAGAGGGTATGGCACTGATATGCTTCCTGCCACCGGCCGAGTGTGGCATAGAGGTCGGAGAGGTAGTAGTAGAATTCGAATTGATCTCTTCGATTGCCGATGCTGTCGCAAAGTGCTATTGCCTCAAGGAGATACTTCTCGGCGAGCCCGGAACTGTATCCGTGGAAGCCGGTCGTGGCATAGATACCACCGATATTACCGAGTGCAATTGCAGCGCCGGAAGTATTCCCGAGCTCCATGTTGATAACCCTTGCGCGCTCAAGATAGTCGAGCGCATTCGGATAATCAGCCATGTCAGTGAAAATATTTCCGATGTTTCCAAGGTTGGCAGCTATTCCGTGCTTGTCGCCAATGGACTCAAAATGTGCCAATGCCTGCTGCAGATACTGCAACGAAACAGGATAATTCAAGAGGTTATAATAGACATTTCCAAGATTTCCAAGTGTCGTGGCGATTCCCGGAATACTGCCTATCTCTTCATGAAGTGCAAGTGACTGGGTATAATACTCGATTGCATGGTCATAATCCTGTAAATTCCAGTACATAAGTCCGATATTGCCAAGGTTTTTGGCAATTCCAATCGTTCGGCTGAGTTCTTCATTCAGGCTTAATGCCTGCTGATAATATTTGATTGCCTTCAGATAATCCAGCATTTCTGCGTGTGCCAGGCCAATATTGCCGAGATTTCGGGCTGTCTCTACCTTGAGTCCGAGTGCCTGATTAATCTTCAGAGCTTTCTCGTAATACTCCACCGCGTGCGGAAAATTCGACAGATCCGCATAAACATTTCCGAGATGACTGTATACCCTGGCACGCAACTCTTCATCGGTCGTGACATCTATACCACTTTCTGCCTTTTTGCCGTGATTGAGTGATTCTTCATTCTTTCCTAATCGCCAAAGCGACTTCGACAGGAGCAGCAAAGCGCGGCAGCGGAACTCTTCCGAAACGCTATCCCACGTCGGTAGGGCAGCGACTATCTGCCGGGAATGAGTCTCCGCAAGGAGATATTCTCCGTTCATTTCTTCCTGCTCTGCCTCCGACAAGAGGGCTGCGGCTGCTTCGATCGTCATGATGAGCGTTGATTATGGATGCGTATAATTTTGAGAACAAAAATACGGGTTTTATACCGACCGATGAGCAGAAAACATTCACGTTTGTCCTACGGAATGATGGAGAATTACCCTGTAAAACAGTGCATGTCCGGTGGCGAATACCCGAGCTTCATACCCCCGGCAAGCGGCTTCAAAACAAACTACATTCTAAAGAAATATAAGGGAGTTTTACAGTCATTCCTTGCGTATCTCTATGGATTTTCGGATTTTTGTGGTTCTAAATAGTACATGTCAACTTTATACATCAAAAATTCAGGAGTTATTTCCGATGAGGAACATACGATTATTCACCGTTCTAGTGCTGAGCTTGTCGGTGATACAGCTTGAAGCAGCAGCCCAAAAAGGCAAACCCAAAGCGTCCGTTACTTCTCCCTCCGCCGCCGACAACACCGTTCTGGCGACCATCGGCAAAGAGCCGATTACCTACCGAGACCTCGAAAATGCATTCCGCAAAAATATGAACAGGCGCACAGCCCGCCTGTCGGATGTGCCGAAGGACAGCGTGATGGATTTTATGAAGCTCTACATTAATTACCGCCTCAAAGTAGTCGATGCTACCGATCGTAAGCTCGATAAAGATTCGGCTGTGACAGCAGATATCGCTCAAAACCGCCGCCTGCTCGCCGAGACATTTTATTCCGACAAAAAAATCATTGAGCCGGCTGTAGAAAAGATCCTCGAGCGCCGCAAACGCGAAATTCAAGTCGCGATTATCGTCGTCGCAATTCCCGAAAAGGGCGACAAAGATGCCGCCGAACGCCGCGCCCAAAATATCCTCAAGCTCGTACGCGGTGGAGCAAATTTTGAGCAATTCGCCCGCGACTCGTCCGATGATAAAGAGACCGGCGCACGCAATGGACTCCTGCCCTTTATCACCGGCGGTAAAATTATCCGTCCGGTCGAAGATGCCGCCTACGCGGCAAAAGCAGGCGAAGTCTATCCGCAACTTGTCAAAGCAAACGGCGCGTATTTTATTATCAAAATCCTCAAAAACGAACCCCGCGTAAAAGTCCGCGCAAGCCATTTGCTCTTCTCGTCAATTTCTAAAAATGATACACTCAGTATCTCCAAAAAAGGTGACAGCGTCCTGGCAATTCTCCGCAAACAGCCGGCAATGTTTGAGCAGCTCGTTCGCGAAAATTCCGACGATAAGACCACCAAGTCCAACAACGGCTACATGGGCTCCTACTACACCCGCTCCGGCGGATTCGATGCACTCAAAGATCAATTACTCCTCCCAGAATTCGAAAACGCACTCTTCGCCCTCAAAGATGGCGAAATCTCCGGTAAAGTATGGACAGACTACGGGTTACATATCATCCGCCGCGAC
>JBPOHH010000881.1:0-2485 GCA_052035765.1 Bacteroidota bacterium | reverse complement strand
AACAATTTTTCGAAAAATATATAAACGTGACCCGAAAGAGACGTTTTGGTCAATGGATTGGAATCTGATAAAGGACGGGCTTTTTAACTTTATTCTTTGGTCAGCTTGTCTAATACTACCGGCTATCTTAGTATTTAAGAAAATTATCTAACCTTTTACATTGCCGGGTAGTAGGTTGTCGCGATTCTTTCCGTTTAGTTCTTTGTACTGACCGTAACTATCAGCCCATAAAACGCTTACAAGATAGCCAATCCGAAAAGTCTTGTTTCAATTCATCCGGACCTAAATTTCCCCTTGACTAGACTCCAGCTTTCAGCTGGAGGAAAAGGTTAGAAAAGAGGGCTTTAGCCAAATTCTGCGTTTGTGGTCTGGAATAAATTCCAGCCCTACAATTTTGGCCTAGGGCCGCCGGCTCTTTTTGGTATTTGATTGATGGATGATGTAGGTTTGATGTATCGTTGTCGAATACATTGAAAAATCAATAGATACCAAGAAGTTCCGCTAGGAACGAACAAATTGTAGCAACGGATATTAATCCGTTGGAAAGATATTAATCCGTTGAATAGGTTATAAATAATTGAATAATTATGAACAGTACAGACATCGAACAAACATTACACGAATACGAGCAAATAAGCGCAGGTAATGCTTCACCCGAAGATAGAAAACTCTTTCTTGTCCAAGCGCTCAAAGGTCTTGACAATAGATCTAGTATGGGTATTGATGATGAAGCGAGTTTAAAGGTGCATCTGCAAATTGAATACTGCTATATGCTTAGCAAAGAAGGCAAGTATGAACAGGCGCTGCCGACAGCAAAAACAATCGCAGGAAAGGAGGATATCGAGAGGAAAACCCGTATCTACTGCCGTAATCTTCTTGGCTTTCTATTTGAAATATCAGGGGATATTGATCAAGCACTTGAGCAGTATTTGAGAGGAATGGAGATAGCAGTATCGGATAGTTTGAAAAATGAACAAGCTCTTTGTGCCGGTAATATCGGGAAAATATATGGTCGGTTGTCTGATTATAGTCAAGCGCTATTTTATTTCAATCAAGCGTATGATGTCCATTGCCAAAATGGAAATAACGTCGCGTGCGGGAATGTTGCAATCAACATTGGAATTGTCTATTATTATGTAGGAGACTTCGACAATGCGCTCGAATGGTGGAATAAATCCCTTGTTATTTATGAAAAAGCCGAGGATTCACGAGGAGTGATGTCTGCCGGAATGCACCTCGGCAATCTCTATGGAGAGATAGGAGACTTAGAAAATGCTCTCTATTGGTATCAAAAAGCAGAAGATATCGCGAGGAATGAGGAATATCCGGTATTTCTTGTGGAAATTATCGGGAATCTAAGCGCCACGTATGCGCAGTTCGGTCATTTTGATAAAGCATTGCACTATGCTCTTGAATCTATCGCACTCAACGACTCCGCTGCTGAAGTAGATAAAGCATTCCATCTTTTCAATGCAGGAGCAATTTATATTCAATTGAACAGATATGAAGAAGCTAAGAAGTACCTTTTCGAGGCAGCCGCAATTTACAACACTTATCCCTCCAAGCAGCATGAAGCAGTATTGCTCGGACATCTAGGTGCCCTATTTTCCAGTAAGGAATTTACGGAATATGACCCTGCAAAAGCTGAACAGTATTATATGCAGGCAATTCAATTAAATGAAGTAACAGGCGCTCATCATCAATCGGTAAAGCTCTATTCGCAGATCACAGAGTTGTACGCTGAGCAGCGGCAATGGGAGCAAGCGTATAGGGCGATGGAGAAACATCAAGAACTCGAAAAAGACAATGCAAAGGAAAATGCCAAACTCTCAGCAGAGAGAATTAAATTCGAGCGGCGGACTGCCGAACTCGATAAGCAATTTGCTGTCGAGAGAACGCGGCATAGTGCTACGCAACACATCCTCCATAATATTCTTCCCGTGTCGATAGCCGATCGAATCATTGGCGGTGAGAAGACTATCGCCGAATCCTTTCCAATAGTAAGCATCTTTTTCTTGGATATAGTTGGCTTTACCAAGCTTTCATCGCGAATATCACCGGAGGAATTAGTGGCGGGACTGAATTCCATATTTACCGAACTCGACCGCTTGGCAGAGCGGCATAGCATCGAGAAAATCAAGACCATCGGCGACTCTTATATGGCAGTATGCGGAGTGCCGGAAGTACGGTCAGACCACGCAGAACGAATGGCACTATTTGCTCTGGAAGTGCGCGATGCCATACGTCAATTTAGATTCACACCGGATCGTATTGGCGTTACGATACGCATAGGTCTGCACTGCGGCAGCGTGGTGGCGGGAGTGATTGGTGAACGGAAATTCGCCTACGATCTCTGGGGCGATGCTGTTAATACGGCAAGCAGAATGGAATCCCACGGCGAGCCCGGCAAAATTCATGTGACGGAAGAATTTAAACATGCCGTAGAGACGTTGCATGCAACGTCTCTACATGCAACGTCTCTACA
>JBPOHH010000562.1:0-1702 GCA_052035765.1 Bacteroidota bacterium | reverse complement strand
TATCGGTGATAATCCTTAGTTTCGCAGCACTTCTATTATTCAGCCACACTTATCACTATCCCTATGCAAACCGTTAACAAACTAATGCTCGGTGTTAATCTCGTAATCCTCACGCTACTCGACTCCGAATTCGTTGACCTCGTCTATCTTGACCCACCGTTTTTCTCTAATCGCAACTACGAAGTAATCTGGGGAGATGCCGGAGAAGTGCGCTCCTTTCAAGACCGCTGGAGCGGCGGAATGGATCACTACATCGCATGGCTCAAAGAACGCGTCGCCGAAATGCACCGCATCCTCAAATCCACCGGCTCAATCTTCCTCCATTGCGACTGGCACGCTAACGCTTATATCCGTGTAGAGATATTGGATAAGATATTTGGAATGAATAACTTTCGCGGGGAGATAATTTGGCAACGTACTAATGCACATAACAAAGTAACAAAAAAACTACCTCCGCTCACCGATACGATTTGGTATTACTCTAAGTCAGAAGATTATACGTTTAATTTTCTATACTCGACATTAGCGGATTCATATAAAGATTCATTCTACCGTTATACTGACGAGCGTGGTGTTTATAGGTTAAGCGATTTAACTGGCGAAGGTATTAGAACAGGCGAATCGGGGAATGTTTGGCTGAATTATAATCCATCAGATAGAGCAAGACATTGGGCTATTCCCGGTCAAACAGTTGAAAACATTGTCGGCGAAGATAAAGCAAAGAAACTGGGAGTCATTGAAAAGCTAAACTTACTGAACGAACATAATTTTATAGCATTTTCAAAGAATGGAACACCAAGTTTTAAACGATACCTTGATACTTCCAAAGGTAATTTATTAGGAAATATATGGACTGATATTCTAAATGTTCAATCACAGTCCAAAGAACGCATCGGCTACCCAACTCAAAAGCCGGAAGCATTACTCGACCGAATTATCAAAATGGGAAGTAATGAGGGCGACACTATTCTCGACCCATTCGTTGGTGGTGGTACTACGATAGCCGTAGCGGAGAAAACCAATCGTAAATGGATAGGAATTGACCAATCGGTGCAGGCGGTGAAGGTCACGGAGTTTAGATTGAACAGTCAGCAGAATCTTTTCAGTCAGCCCTTTATCGTGCAGCTTCACAAGTACGACTACGACACACTCCGCTTTAAGGACGCGTTTGAATTTGAGAGTTGGATTATCACCCAATACGGAGGGCAGCCGCAGAATAAAAAGGGCGGCGACAAAGGCATCGACGGCAAAACCCGTGACAACTCACCGATACAAGTCAAGCGTTCCGATGATATTGGGCGCAATGTAATTGACAATTTCCTCTCAGCTATTCAGCGCGAAGACAAGCCACTCTACGAGAAAAACAAAGCCGAGAGCAAGCCGGTAGGATATATTATCGCCTTCTCATTCGGCAAGGGAGCAATCCAAGAAGTAGCCCGCCTAAAGAATCAAGAAGACGTGACCATCAAGCTCATCCGTGTCGATGAGATAGTGCCGATTGCCAAGAAACCAACCATAACCGTCGAAGTGAATGTCCTACCCCAAAGCTCTTCGCTCAAAGCAAGCGGTTCGGTGGAAAGTGCTGAATCAGTTGAAAAAACAGAAAAGGGCAAATCAGCAAAAGGTCAGCTTAGCGAGATAGAATTCACCGCCACGGGAAGCAGTGCGGCGGGAATAGAGTTTTTCAGTTGGGACTTTGACT
>JBPOHH010000302.1:0-1726 GCA_052035765.1 Bacteroidota bacterium | reverse complement strand
GTTCGGAAGAGTTCGGTCGCCCTGCGCACCTTGTCCACAGCCGGATGGCGCGCGCTGCCAAGCGTGGAAAACGACAAAAAAGCCACTTTCGGCTCGTCGCCCGTGACTTTTTGATAATTCACTGCCGCACTGTAGGCGATATCAGCGAGCTGTTCGCTGGTGGGCTCGGGCACGACCCCACAATCGGTATAGCACAACGTTTTATCGGGAAACACCATTAGAAAATAACTACTCACTACCGATACATCTCCTTGAATTCCAACGGTTTGAATTCCTGCACGCAACACATCGCCTGTCGTCGAAAGCGAGCCGGCTACAGCGCCGTCGGCATGAGCATGACGCACAAGCATTCCGGCAAAATAGAGTGGATTCAGGAGAATTTCCCGTGCTTTTTGGGGTGTCATTCCTTTGCCCAAACGTTCCTTTGTGAATTCAGCGGAAAATTTCTCTAGCATAGGAGAATGGGCAGGATCAATACATGAAAGGGAATCTATCGTAAGGCGGGCATGTTCGGCTACAGCAGAAATAGCATCAGGCGTGCCAACAAGAAGGGGACGTGCGATACCGGACTCCTGTAGCCGCAGTGCAGCACGGAGTGTGCGCTCGTCGGTCGCATCAGGAAAGGCAATCGTCGCAGAGCGGGATGTCGCTTGGGTGTGTAATTTCTCAAGAAAAGTCGACATCTCAGAGTCCAATCACAGTCGTTGCATCGGTTGGGATGACAAACGTCGTCTTTTCCTCGCCGGTAATTTCATCGATGATACTGCCTTTAGTGCCATTGAGGAGCAGAATTTCATTGCGACGGAAATTATAATACGACTGTTTGTATTCGATCTCAGAAACAAGCCTATAGTCTTTTCTTCCCTTTGTATCAAGGCGGATAACTCCTTTAGGGACTGTAATATACGCCCACTCTTTAGGCGATACGGAGATACTCGTCGGCAGCGCATTTGCACCGTCGACAAGGGCATCGTCGAGCGTGAGGACCTCTACAATAATCCGCGCCGAATCGATATACGTAATCACCGGAGGCGTTTTAATCCCCGCCGTATCGAGCTTGCCTGCGCCGAGCGAGAGTACGATTACTTCATGCCCATTGGCATTCGGACGGATAAATGTCGGGGCAGGCGCGACCTGATGCGTGGCAACAACGGTATTGGTGCGGGTATCAATTTGAGAAATCGTATTATCCAATTGATTAGCGACAAAGACCTGATTGCCCACAGCAGCAATTGCCACAGGCCGCATCCCTACTTTGATCACGCGTCCAATCGAAAAATTAGTAATGTCAATGACCGTAACGGACGTGTCATTTTCATGAGCGACATAGCCGGTGGTGGCATTACCAAATGCCACATCGGTCGGAATACGTTGCTGCGCAGAGAAGTCGAGCACCGCAACCTGCTTAAAGGTTTGCTTATCAATGACGACCACCTGAAACGCACTCGGTATCATCAAGTATAAATTCTCTCTAAATTCGACTATTTTCTGTACGGTTCCCGGGAGCGGAGCGCCATTGGCTGACGTAAAAATATCGGCTGAGGTCACTGCCCCGTCCGGCTGACTCACGAGTGCAAGCGACGAAGGTGCGCCGGTCGTTGCAGCTAAGATTTTCCATTCATCTTTGAAATTGTTGTACGTCGGCTCGTCCTTGGAGCATCCCGAAATACCAAGGATCATCAGCAGTGCGGCAAGAGTAAGAAGAGTTTTCATAGTATCTAATAAT
>JBPOHH010000033.1:0-2907 GCA_052035765.1 Bacteroidota bacterium | reverse complement strand
TCAGAATATTAAAAAAATATGCAAGCCCGAGCAAATGAAGAAGTTTGAGGAATTGACTGACGAACTTGCCACGTTCTTTGCTCCACCCCGTCCGCAGCATCCGCCACGAAATGAGAGACCGTAAATGACACTCCGCACGAACATAATCGTCATGCCTCTTCTTCTTCTCTGCCTGAGTGCCGCTCATGCTCAGCAAGAGCGCGCCGATTTTCACTTGAATTTCCGGCCATTCGTTTGTTTGGCGCCACTACAACTAGATACGAATTATACACTTGATAATAATCAAACGATCGAATTTTCGACGCTGAAATGGTACATTTCCGGTGTGGAAGTCATGCGGAATGACAGTGTCATTTTCACCGAAAAAAACAGCTATCACCTGCTTGATGCGTCGGACGAACCTTCGCTTCACATTCCTCTTTCTCATCGTCCTTCCGGTCAATTTACCCATGTTCGTTTTTATTTGGGAATTGACAGCGCTACGACTACATCCGGCGCGCTTGGCGGCGATCTCGACCCTACGCGTGGGATGTTCTGGACATGGCAAAGCGGCTATATTCACACAAAAGTCGAAGGGAAAAGCAGTCGGAGTACAGGCAGGAATCGGGAATTTGAATTTCATTTAGGCGGGTATCGCAGTCCATTTAATTCATTACAAAACATTACCTTACCATTGCCTTCTTCACGAGAGGTAATTATCAAAATGGATGTATTGAAGTATATGAATTCCATCGACCTTGCCAGCGTGCATCATATCATGTCACCCGGTGAACAAGCAGTGTTTCTCTCTCAACAATTTGCCACCATTTTTCGTGAGGCGCGATGAAGAGAATTCTACTTCTTGGAATAATTGCCTTTCTCGCCCTCGTCGCTTTCCGAAATGATGAGAATTTCAAGGTGCCAAACGGCTGGCCAAAACCGCACTATGATTTTTCAAAAAATCCTCCAACACACGCCAAAATTGAACTCGGCCGTGCGCTCTTTTACGATCCGATTCTCTCCCGCAATTCTACCATTTCCTGCGCAAGTTGTCACTCGCAATATAGTGCTTTTACGCATGTCGATCATGCGCTGAGTCATGGCATCGACGACCGCATCGGCACGCGGAATTCTCCGGCGCTGATGAATCTTGCCTGGAGCAAAGATTTTATGTGGGACGGCGCAGTTAATCACCTTGATATGCAGGCACTTGCACCGATGAGTAATCCGATGGAAATGGATGAAACAATTACGCATGTTGTTCACAAACTCAGCCAAACTTCCCTTTATCCATCTCTCTTTCGGGCGGCGTATGGCGATACTGCAATCACCGGTGAACGTCTGCTGAAGTCAATGTCGCAGTTCATGCTGACACTCGTGAGCGCACATTCAAAGTATGATAGTGTGCAGCGCGGGCAGACGCTCTTTACCGCGCAGGAACAAAACGGGTATCGTCTGTTTCAGGATAAATGTAATAGCTGCCACACCGAACCTCTCTTTACGAACTTTCAATTTGAAAATAATGGACTTCCGCCCGACACCACACTCATGGATTACGGTCGGATGAGCGTGACCAAGCAAGCATCCGACTCGCTGAAATTCAAAGTGCCGACGCTGAGAAATATAGAATTTTCCTACCCTTATATGCACGACGGCAGGTTCAAACGCCTGCTCGATGTGCTGAAACATTATACGAGTATCCGGCAGAGTGCAACGGTGACTAAGAATTTACAGTACATAAATTTAACTTCGAATGAAATGGTCGATTTGACGGCATTTTTACTGACACTTACGGATAGAAAATTTCTCTTTGATACCGCGTATTCATATCCGAAGTATCTATTTTCCACGCAAGCGAAGGATTGAATTTTATTGTCGTCTAATGGGCTTCAATGTCTGTGGTTAAGCAACATCATGAGATGAAATGTAGGGGCGAATTGTATTAGCGCGGGTCGTGTTTGGTGTATATCGAAAAAGTAATGCTGTCAGATTAGAGAATATATAGGTAATTGATCCCTTCGACATGACGTTTAACCCACCCCTAAATCCCCTCCCGAGAGGGGACTTTGGCTGGTAAGTAATTGATTTTCTATATCTTTCCCTCTCTTGGGAGAGGACAGGGTGTGGGTCATTTGGGTTTGTTATACATACTGATGGTATAATCTTACATTACAACTAAAAAAATCAGAATATATGTTTAATTTTCAATCAATTTTTTAAAGGAATTTTTTTATGAAAGCATTGATTCTATTCGCGTTACTCTGCTTTGGAAACAGTGATTTATATGCGCAGACCAATCCCGCGATTACATCGTGGATGATTAATACGACCAATATTATGGGGCGGCATTATGTGAAAGGGAATTCGACTCCCGTCAATGATAATGTGCTTGCGAATGTACAGACGGTGCAGTATTCGGCGACGTCGGTGTATGTGAGTACGAAGGGGATTCCCGCCTATATCACGGGTCCGTTTCTCGATGGTAATCCGTCACTTGCGACGAATCAGAATGCTATTTTTAAAAGTCCGCTGAGTCCGGTGAAAAATACTGGCACACCCACGGCGACAACCGGCGGTAATATCGGGATATTTGTCAATGGCGTGGCGATGTTTGACTATCGTGATGGTGTATCGTGGCAAAATTCCACCAAAACGCTCAAAGGTGGACCGCTCATGGGAGTCGGTGATGGCGTTTGGAATCGTGATGCGGTCGTCGGTGAACGCGCAGGATTCGACTGCGCAAAAGCTCATCCTGCAATGGGGAATTATCATCATCATCAGAATCCAAGCGCATTTAGCTTGGATTTGAAAGTGATTTCCAATGTCTGTGACTTGTATGCCGCTGACGGACTCTACGCTATCGACAGCACCAAACACTCACCGCTCATCGGCTTTGCGTATGATGGTTTTCCGATTTATGGCGCGTAT
>JBPOHH010000339.1:0-2677 GCA_052035765.1 Bacteroidota bacterium | reverse complement strand
GTTTCCCGCAGAAACCATTGTAAATACTGTGCTTCCACACATGGAGCAATTGCAAAACATCTCCTCGGTGACGGTGGCACAACCATCGAATCCGTCCTCGGTAATCTTCAAGAAGCACCGGTCAGCGATAAAATGAAAGCCCTCTTGACCATTGCCGGTCACGTACAAATCAGCGGCAAAGAAGTGACGTCCGAATCAATTGCTACAGCCCGTAAGCATGGTGCTACCGATATTGAAATTCATGATACGGTCTTGATAGCGGCTGCGTTTTGTATGTTCAATCGCTATGTCGATGGACTTGGTACGTATGCACCCGACGATCAAAATATTTACGATATGATAGGAAAGCAGCGGGCACAAACCGGCTACCTGACGCCTCCGATGCCGATTCCGGTATCCTAATATCAGAATAATTCCCTCAATTATCAATACAATATGCCCCATCCTGCATGGGTTGGGTGCTTTATGTCTGATTGTTGAAAAATTAGAGTAAAATATATAAATACATACAGTTATTCATTATTTCAAAAGGTGGTTTCTATGAAATCATTTCGACATTTTCGATACGCTTTGACCCTTGTGGTCGTCTTCTGTACTGCACTTCTCGATGTGCTTGCAGGTGGAATAATCAGCGGTACTATAACCGACAAAGAGACAAAATCTCCCTTGAAATCGGTACGGGTTCAGGTGAAAGGCACATCCCGCGGGGCACTGACGAAAAGCGATGGGAGCTATACCATCACCGATGTGCCGGCCGGTGAACATACCATTATCATTTCTCTCATCGGTAAACGTACGATTGTCAAAGACCATATCGTGGTATGGGAGGGTAAAACGACCAGCGAAGTATCCTATTCGATGGAAGTACCCGAAACGAAATTTGACGAAGTGGTGGTCTATGGAGCGAGCAAGCGCAGGGAAAAAGTCACGGAAACGCCTTCTGCCGTGACAGTAATCACACCTGTTGAAATTCAGCGTGCTGCCCGTGGTAATCAATTAGGTCGCGCGCTCGAAGGTATGACGGGAGTCGATGTCGTGCAGAATGGAACGACGGACTTCAATGTCAACACGCGTGGATTCAACAACAGTACCAATCGTCGCCTCCTCATTTTAGTCGATGGGCGAGATGTAGCGCTCCAGCAAATTGGCGCGACTGAGTGGAATTCGTTTCAACTGCCGCTCGATGAATTCTCGAGAATTGAGATGGTACGGGGTCCGGCAGCAGCACTTTACGGAGCGAATGCTTTTAATGGTGTGCTGAATATGACATCGTATTCTCCGCGGGAAGTATTGGGTTCGAAAGTATCTTTCCTGGCAGGTGATTATAAAACCATGCGTTTTGATGCACGACATGCAGGTGCTTGGGATGCGCTCAGTTATAAGATTACGGCAGGACATTCGCAGTCGTTGAATATTTCCAAAAGCCGGACACTTGCAGATACATTATCGCTTGAATACCCCGGATTATATCCCAAGAATATAGAGCAACAACCTCTCAGAGATGAGGACAGAAACACGTTTGCGACCTACGGTACTCTTCGAATGGATTATGATTTAAATGCTGATGATAGAGTTTTGGCAGAATTTGGATATACTCAATTCGGAGATGAAGTAATGCTTGCGGGAGCAGGGAGAATTCATGTACCGAAAAGCGAAAAACCTTATGCGAGAATTGCGTATAATTCCAACCGTTTCAATATTCAAACTTCGTACAATGCACGTAATACACTCGATACGATGCGGATACTTGCTGCACCCAAAGGTACCATCATCCTCGATGAATCGTTCGATATTAATGTTGATGCACAATACAATACAAGTTTGATGGAGAGCATTAATCTCATTGTCGGTGCACAATTTCAGCATCAAAGCACAGCTTCCCACAATACAGTATTTCCCAATGAGCCTATTCTTGCAGATTTTCAAGGTGTGTATGGTCAGGCAGAATGGACAGCATCGCCAATGCTGAAGTTGATCGCATCAGCCCGGGTCGATAATGGGAATATTTATCCGACGCAGTTTTCGCCGCGTGGCGCACTTGTCTTTACTCCGATTGAAAACCAACAGTTTAGATTAACCGCAGGACGCTCGTTTCAGCGCCCGAATTATTCCGAACTCTTTAGAAAATATGGTTTTGCACCGGCGTTTGGTGCGATAGGACCAGTTAATTTCCGCCCGATTGTTACAGGAATAAATGATACATTATCCAAACTTACTGGCGTGATACAAGATGTAAATTTAGGATTGTACTCAAATGATACTACATTGTCTAAAAACGACCCGAGAGGTATTCAACCTGCAGCATTCGGCTTGGGTAATACCTCATTAAATGTGGAGTCGAATATCGGGTATGAGTTTGGTTATAAAGGTGTGATTAACAAATCGTGTTTCGTGACGGTGGATGTCTATTACAATGTGCTCACCAATTTCATATCGGGATTCTTACCGGGAGTGAATCCAAATTACCCTTCATGGTCGTCGAAGGCTGCTTTGCCTGCCAATTTGCAACAGTACGCAGGACTTGTTGATAGCATGGTGTATAATCAACTTTCGACCACCGACAAAGCACGTTTGACGACCTACAACGGCGCGCCGACTTTTCTTGTATCGAACACGAATATCGGAAAAGTCACGCAGTTTGGTATCGACGTCGGAGTAAATTATTACTTGACCAACG
>JBPOHH010000002.1:0-1595 GCA_052035765.1 Bacteroidota bacterium | reverse complement strand
CTCTGGATTTCTACCTTCACACTCGAACAAACCTCTTATATATCATTACGTTATACCACCGACGGCAGCTCGGTCGTTCGGCGTCCCGACGGCACATCCGAGACCGTCAGCGGTGGTTTTTCCGTCGCTGCCAGACTGAACGGTTCACTGACAATTCAGGGAGATACACCCGCTTCCACCACCGGACAACAGGTAAGCGGCATAAGTTTCCGTGGGATACGATTCCAAAATTTTGTGCTTTCGACCAATCGTGACCGCATGATTGAGCCCGGCGTGTGGTCGCTCGCTTCGCCGCAACATGGATTCCTGATGAATGAATCACCTGAACCACCACCGGAGGGTTCTGCGCCGCAAAGTCAGAATGGACGCACGAGCGGTTTCCCTGTATCAATTGACAGTATCAAATTTGTAACGAATCCATCTGCAAGTGGCAATCCTCGCATGGGGATACAATTCCGCATAGCAGCCAATCTCATGGGTGAACAGCGAGGCGGAAGTGCAAGTGGTGGGATTAACGCGCTCAGCGGCAGCACGACGCTCTCGATTTATGGCGCATTCCAAGGCGGCGTGAATGAGGCGATGAGGTCAGGTTTTGACGGTGTGCAGCTCGACGAACTCGCCATTGAATTCGACGCAGGAGCAGTGCGGGCGAATGGTCGGGTGAGTTTTTATAATAATGATGCACAATACGGCACCGGTTTCCGCGGCGCCGTCTCAGCCACGTTTGTTCGAATGGTCACCGTGAATTGTGTTGTGCAGTTTGGTTCAAAGCCGATTGTCCCCGGCGGCAGCGAAGACTTCCGCTACTGGTATGTCGATGCCAATGCAATGTTCAATCGCGGCTTGCCTCTGCCCGGAGTGCCGGGTGTGGGAATTTACGGTTTTGGTGGCGGCGCATGGTATAATATGCGACCGGACACCAACACCACAGCTCAGCAACGTCTGCAAAATCAGCAAGTTCCGACAGCAGTTACCGAAGCGCGCAATACTGCCGCAATTCCCGGTGCGCGTCCCGGCAGCACGAATTCAGGACTCGTCTATACGCCGAGTTACTCACAGGCCGGCGCGATTTTTGGATTTTTCGGGCAAATTACGTTCGGGACCTATCCATCGCCGGAAGCATTTAATTGTGACTTAAAACTCAGCTTTTCCTTTGCCAATGGACTCAATGAAATTTCACTCGCCGGGGACGGATATTTCTTCACCAGACCGACGGACAGGAATCGCAGCAATTCTGTTCGCTTGAATGTAAGTGCATTATTCCGCTACAATTTTCCTCGCACGGAATTTATCGGGAAGTTTAATTTTACGCTCGCTGCGCCTCCGGTCACTGCCGGCGGGGAAATCAATATGCTCTTTAATCCAAGTACGTGGTATATCAAGGCAGGCACTCCCCGCGCCGGCGAGCGTATCACGATGAGCATAGCGAATATGCTCAACGCAAGTGCGTATTTTATGTGCGGTATGGGACTCGAAGCACCGGGAGCGTTGCCGGATGAATTCATCAGCCGATTGAGAAATTTTGGTGTAAGTCAAGACTTTATAACGCGTTGGCAGACCGGGAATCGCATACCTGATACTTCTCTCTTGTCCGG
>JBPOHH010000283.1:0-1693 GCA_052035765.1 Bacteroidota bacterium | reverse complement strand
GTTTTCTTTTGCTCGCCTGTCAGCTTTGCATCGGAATGAATCCAGAGGTACGAATCGAGCGGCATTTCGCCTTCTTCGATTTGTTCGGCGATTTCACGGAATTTTTTCATTTTCCGGCGAACGGTATAGGTGTTGAATTCCGAAAAATTGACTTCACGTTTTCCCTCTTTGATGTGGTCACTGAGCCACCATGCAGTGGGCTGAATATGCGAGTACCATGGGTAATTTGTGTGATTGGAATGGCAGTCGAAACATGACGTCTCAAGGATAGTCTTCACGGCGGGAGGCACACCGACAGCGTTTGTTATGTCATTGGCTGAATAGGAAGTTCCGTCGTTTGTTTCCGGACGAAACACTTGAAGAATCACAAATACACCGAGCAGTCCGAGGAAGATTTTTTTCTTCTGCCGACCGAGAAATTGGAGAATATTTTTCATGTTACCACTCCTTATTAATGTAAGAAAACCATACTGAAATCCACGTATATATAATTATGCGCAGCACAGCGCTGCTGCAGTACTTCCTATCTCACTCCCGAGGGCGACGCCCATTCCATTACACCCGAAGCCCACCGTAATTCGCTCGGTGGGACGAGTCACGACCGGCATTTTGGTCGTGCTGAATCCCATGATTCCTGCCCAGCGTTGCTCTATATTGAAGGGAGTATCGGGCAAAATTACGGAAGTTAGTAATTGTTCTAATGTATCTTGAATATTCGGAGTTAATCCAAATTCCGTCGTCTCTTCGCCTTCAAAATCTAAGTTCCTCCCACCGCCAAAGAGTACTCTGTCGCCCACATTCCGGAAATAGTAAAAACCTTCGTCAAAATGGAACGCGCCTTTTATCTTCAGATTCTCAATTGGCGCAGTGATAAGCACTTGCCCGCGACCGGGCTTGATGCTGAGTTCCGGCAGAAGGTCTGGAATCAGCGCATTGGTACACACCGCTACATGCGCGGCAGTACAATGGAGCGTTTGCCCTTCGTGCCTGCAGGCCACTTCTACATGACTTCCGGACTCGGTAAGATGTGTCACATTCACTCCTGTTCGTATCTCGATGCCACGCTCCGACGCATAGCGCGTGAGGGCGAGCATCATTTTTCCGGTGTTAATTTGACCTTCAAAGGGATTCTCAACGACTGAATTGACGAGATCGGCATTGAGTCCGAAATGCGTAATAGCTGCAGAATTCACGGTAAATACATCCCGCCGAAAAAGAGGGTGAAGGAGAGAATTAACATGGTCAATATGTTCAATCGCCGATGCCTGCTCGTCGAATAGCAGCTCGTAACCGCCATACTGTTCAAACCCTATCGCTTGATCTCCAAGACGGTTACGCAAAATGTGCAGTCCGCGCCAGCGGCGTTCGATGACTTCAAGAGTAGCATTCTCACCGATGCGTTTGTAGTCCGAAAGAATTTCCGTCAGACTGCCGAAGCAGGCAAAGCCCGCATTTTTCGTGCTCGCTCCACTTGGGAATATTCCGCGCTCAAGCACGAGAATCGACGCATTCGGCGCACGCTCACGGAGCGAAATTGCGGCAGAGAGTCCGATAATTCCACCACCAATGACGATAAAATCACGGTCGAGGTAGCTGTCACGTTCCCAGAAACTGAGGTTGTAGTTGGTCATACATTTCAGATTATCCTGATTAAAAAAAGGGCTCAACGGCAACGGATGTCCGCAAGCCGTCA
>JBPOHH010000262.1:0-3362 GCA_052035765.1 Bacteroidota bacterium | reverse complement strand
CCGCGCGCAATTTCCACCGCACGCCGCGTTTTATCCTGATTGCTGAGTGAAATGAACACGTTACCGGACTTCGGCAGGGTATTGCCGGCGGAAATGTGTGCCTTCACAATCGCTTTACCGAAGGTCGTATCAATTCCCATCACTTCACCTGTCGAACGCATTTCAGGACCCAAAAACACATTCGCTTTCGGGAATTTGATAAATGGAAATACTGATTCTTTAATCGCCACACGTTTGGCAGACAGCGAGAAATCTCGAACGCCAAGATCGGCGAGTTTTTCACCCAACATGACGCGCGTTGCAATCTGCGCGAGCGATACATTCGTTGCTTTCGATACGAATGGCGTCGTTCTCGAAGCACGGGGATTCACCTCCAGCACGTAAATCGTACCATTCTGCATCGCAAATTGAATATTCAGCAAGCCAATCACATTCAGAGCACGGGCAAGCTTGCGCGTGTAAGCAGTAATAATATCAAACTGTTCGTTGGTAATATTATACGGCGGCAGCACGCACGACGAGTCACCCGAGTGCACGCCCGCTTCTTCAATATGCTGCATCACACCACCAATGACCACACTTTCGCCATCGGCTACGGCATCAACATCAAATTCATACGCATTCTCTAAAAAGTGATCGATGAGAATTGGTCTGTCAGGGAAGGCATCGACAGCGCGGCGGAGATATTCTCGTAGAGATTCTTCACGGTAGCAGATTTCCATGGCGCGTCCACCGAGAACGTAACTTGGTCGTACCAAAACAGGATAGCCAATTCTATCGGCAATTTCCACCGCTTCATTTTCGGTTAGTGCCGTGCCCCAGGGAGGACATGGAATCGCAATTTCTTCGAGTAAATTTCCAAAACGTTTGCGGTCTTCGGCCAGGTCAATTCCCTCAGGCGACGTGCCAAGCAGGGGAACGCCTGCCTCGAGCAATTGCATCGCAAGCTTGAGCGGCGTTTGTCCGCCAAAGGTCACGATCACACCGTCGGGCTGCTCGAATTCCAAGACATTCATCACATCTTCGAAGGTAAGTGGTTCGAAATACAGCTTGTTCGTCGTGTCGTAGTCCGTCGAAACCGTCTCGGGATTACAATTAATCATAATCGCTTCGCATCCTGCTGCGCGCGCAGCGAATACTCCCTGCACACAACAATAGTCAAATTCAATACCCTGACCGATACGGTTTGGTCCACTTCCAAGGATGACGATTTTCCGTTTGTCGGAGCGAACGGCTTCATTTTCTTGTTCGTAAGTCGAGTAGTGGTAGGGAGTTTCACTCTCAAACTCCGCAGCGCAGGTATCCACAGTCTTAAACACCGGAATCACGCCAAGTGCCTTGCGCGCAGTACGCACTTCATTCGGAGTAGAATTGGTAATCAGTGCGAGCTGAATATCTGAAAATCCTATAGATTTCAGGTATTTCATGTGAGGAGCGGAGATCGATTGCAGAGAGGTTTCGTCGGATTGAATGGATGCGCGGAGTTCGAGCGCTGCATCAACAATTTCCCGGCATTGTTCGATGAACCACGGGTCATATTTAGCGAGGCGGAAGATTTCTTCCGTCGAGAATTTGTAGCGCAGTGCATCACATAAATCAAAGAGCGACTTCGATGTTTTGACGCGGAGCCGCGAGCGGAGAGGAGCGAGGTCTGCTTCTGTAACTTCATTATTCGTAAAGTAGGTAGGATTGTCAAATCCAAATCCATTGCGATTTTTCTCTAAGCTGCGAACAGCTTTTTGAAGTGCTTCTTTAAATGTCCGTCCGAATGCCATCGACTCACCGACAGACTTCATCTGCACGCCGAGTACATCTTCAACTTCGCGGAATTTCTCAAAATCCCAGCGTGGAATTTTGCAGACAACATAGTCAATCGAGGGTTCAAAGCAGGCAGGAGTTTTCTTGGTAATATCATTGAGAATTTCATCTAACGTAAAGCCCACGGCGAGTTTAGCAGCGATTTTGGCGATGGGGAATCCCGTCGCTTTCGAGGCAAGTGCGGAGCTCCGTGACACCCGTGGATTCATTTCAATAATAATCATCCGACCATCGGCAGGATTGATCGCAAATTGCACATTCGAGCCGCCGGTTTCGACGCCGATTTCCCGCATAATTTTCAGCGCTGCGTCGCGCATTTTCTGATATTCACGGTCGGTAAGCGTTTGGGCGGGAGCGACGGTAATCGAGTCGCCGGTATGTACGCCCATCGGGTCGAAGTTCTCGATAGAACAGACAATTACGCAATTATCCTTCGTATCGCGCATCACTTCAAGTTCGAACTCTTTCCACCCTAAAATCGACTCTTCGACGAGCACGCGGCTCACGGGAGAGGCGACGAGTCCGGCGCGGAGGATTTCGTTGTATTCTTCCATGTTGTACGCAATACCACCACCCGAACCTCCCATCGTAAAGCTTGGACGGATAATCGCCGGAAATCCAATCTCTTCAATGACTTTCAATCCTTCTTCGAATTCGTGGACGAATCCGCCACGGGGCATATCGAGTCCACAATTGCGCATGGCATTCAGGAAGAGTTCGCGGTCTTCTGCCTTGCGAATAGATTCCACTTTCGAACCGATGAGTTCGACGCCATATTTGGCGAGAATGCCACGCTCGTGTAATTCCATCGCAGCATTGAGAGCGACCTGTCCGCCCATCGTCGGGAGAATCGCTTCCGGACGTTCTTTCTCAATAATTTTCTCGATAAATTCCGGTGTGATGGGTTCGACGTAGGTCGCATCGGCGATATTCGGATCCGTCATAATCGTCGCCGGATTCGAATTAATAAGGCACACGCGATAGCCCTCTTCGCGGAGGACTTTGCACGCCTGCGTACCGCTATAGTCAAATTCACATGCTTGACCGATAATAATTGGACCGCTGCCGATCACGAGAATTGTATGGATGTCTGTTCTTTTTGGCATGAAGTTAATTTCTAATAGAAAATGATACTTACTGTCTTTGCTACAACGTTTATCTACGTATAAAAAATATCGAATACATTACTCAATCACCACCGCCGCACCCGTCGCCATCGACTCTTCAGCGGCAAAAGTAGCGAGTGTCACACCACGGATTTGTTCGTAGCTGATAGGCATTTCTTTGCCGGATTTGATGGCTTCAATGGTCGCTGCAACTTCCTCGCGTTGTCCTTTCGAACCGTCAAAATTCAGGGTTTTGGTTTTTTTGCCGAGCGTGAGTTCTACGGTTTTGAAATTATTCATCACCGCGACTTTATTTTCACAAAATACCTGGCAGAATTCTTTCGCAACTGCCGGATCGCCATTGGCAAAATACTCAAGCACACCTACCGAACCGTCAGCGAATTTGATGGTAATAATCACATTATCGTGATGCATAAT
>JBPOHH010000254.1:0-3897 GCA_052035765.1 Bacteroidota bacterium | reverse complement strand
AAGTTGTAATTTGCCTGTTGACGGGACAGGTCGAGGTGAATAGAGCCAGACTAAAGCAACATCAACCTCATCTACTTTTGGCTCATCTACCGTCAAAACCTCTTCACTAAAATTAGAGCGCAGAACTACTTTAGGTTGATTTGTAGTTAATATAACATTTCCACCGGGAAGTGCAGATAATCGTACAAAATATCCTGTATCTAATGGATTCTCAGCAATTGACTTCCATGTATTTCCTCCATCCTTGGTTTGCATTAAGCTTCTATTTATTGTGTAACCAACTTTTGCATTTGAAAAATCAATCGCATGGTAATAATAGCGTGTAGTGGAAGAATCCACAACTATCCAAGTCTTTCCTCCATCAGCCGACCGCAAAATTTGCCCAAACGTTCTCAATGAATCCTTAAATCCACCTGTGAGAAGTAAATTTTTGGAGTCTATTGCCCAGCAACCTAAGAGACTCGAAGAAAAAGGCATAAGAATCGAATCCCACGTTACACCTTGATCCCGGCTCATGACCAAAAAGACTTCTGAAGGTTTAGTATTTGGTAAATAATTTTTATCTCCAGTCAGGAGTACTGTGGTACTATCTACCCAACGGCTATCGGTAAATCTGATGCCAAACTTCCTACTAGTCCACTTTTTACCACCATTAACTGTTAAATTAACTATTCCGGTAGAAGGGTTTGAGTATGATCCTGAAATTAGACCGAGTGAGTCCCCAAAAAAACTAATATCAGGGTTATCCCCTACAGGCAGAAACCCTTGATTTACTGTATCATTGGGTATGAATGTCTTCCCACCATCGATAGTTTTTACAACAGAATGTTGTCCATTTGATCCAACAGCAAATCCATGCATGGACGAAGTAAAGGCAATGTCATACATGTCATACAATTCGATCGAAGATGACCGTTGGGGAAGCCATGTTGCTCCTCCGTTCGTGGTATGATAAATTGCACGTAATGCACCGAGAAGAAAGCCGGTTGAATCATTGATGAATTTGACCTTAAAAAAGTCAGGTGTCGAAGAAATAGGATCATTATAGGCATATCCTGAAACATAAGAAATGAGATTCCAATTATCCGTGTTGGTAACTGCACGATAGATAAATTTACGTTCACCAACGGCAAGTGCGATAGTATTGCCTATGAAACAGAGTGAATTTTTACGAGCAAAGCCCAATACTATGGGATAAGTCGTGTCACTGAAACGTACCGATGTAAACTGTAATGAAGATAAGCTTGATTTAGAAATACCGTCTGATGTGCTAATGGTATATATACTATCATTGACGATTGCTATATCGTTGGCAAGTGGAATCTCAGATGTTGTGAATTCTATTCCGTCGGTGGATGAAACTACTATACCTTTCTGCTGTTCTATATTTCCTCCAAATAAATATATTTTCCCGTTCGTACGGATACAATCCTGATAAATGTAATTTCCAAATGGCAAATTAGGAACTGTTTGTGGCGTCCAATGTAAGCCGCCATCAGAAGTTCTGAGAAAATTTGAACCATCTCCGGCAATAAATCCGGTACTCGGAGAATCCATTGAAATTGTAGTGATTGAAAAGGAGTACGGGAAATCCATCGTTTGCCATGTAAGACCTGCATCTCTTGTTTTGAGTAAGGTACTATTTTGCCCGCCTGCAAAGCCCTCGGTTGGACTCGTAAATTGTACAGAAGTCAAAATATTCGTGGTTGGTGATGGAACAAGTTTCCACGTCTTTCCGCCATCTGTAGTCCGAGAAATTACTCCACCAAATCCGACAAGAACGCCAATAGAAGGAGTCGCAAAATCAATTGCTGTCAGTTGTTGAAGAGTACCGGTAAATGGTTGTTTCCAAGTTGCACCGCTATCGGCTGAGATGAGTAAACAGCCATAAGTGCCTACAATACAGACTAATTTACTTTTTGGGAGGAAGCGTGCTTTTTGTAGTTCGGCATCCAAACACTGCCAAGGGCTGTCGGCATGGACGAGTAATGGACAAGAAATAAGCAGTAGAAAGGAGAATAAATAAGTTTTCATGTAGATAATTAAGTTTCAAGTGAGAAAAAAGTGGCTACCCTTTTTCTAAGGGTAGCCAGCAATTTGTACAACCTTCAGTGTTATTCGGGCACATATCTGAATACGTAGAAATGGGACTGAGTAATATAATAGCGATTGCTAGAATTGTGAGTAAAATTTTGTTTTTCATTGTAGTATCCTTTTTAAATTGGTGAAGGTTTGGGGTAGCTTTGTCTTGTATCAGTTAATTAAAAGACAACTATTTATCAAACCTTTAGCGAGAAGGGATAACTACAGGCGGGGGGCGAGCGGCCGCGGCAATAGTGAAACAAAACCAAATAAAGACCGACAAGAAAGCATACAATTTGACAGAAATGGCACAGAAAGCCCGCAGCCCGAAGCCGTGCTCAGTCTATTGTACTTCTTTACAAGTAGAGCGTTACGCATAGAAAACCATGAAAATGCGTCGTACATTGTGAATTTTCGTGCAACTTAGTCAATTCAAACATAGTATCAAATAGTTTTTACAAAATCACTGTATGTTTTAGAAAATAAGATAGTTCGCGGGGTTTATATCTCTAAAACTGCTTCGACCACATATTGAAAGGGTGATGGTTTGAATGACAAAAAAAGTACGTGACACAATACGTATTCTATTACTGCACCACCAATTTCTGCACACCACCACCCCAGCGAACAGCATACACGCCAGCCGGTAAATTACCCACACTCATCGTCCATTGTTTTGTGCCTGCCGGTACTTCGGCGGTCGCTACTGTGCGGCCGAGGAGGTCGCAAATCTGTACGGCTCTTGGTACTGCGCTTTCGGTGGCAAAGGTGAGGTGAAGGGAATTGTCTGTAGGATTGGGGGAGAGGGAAAACGCTCGTTCATTACGAAGTGGGGCAGTCTCTTCCTGTACGGAAGTACTTGTGTTGATGAGCCATATTCTTATGGTATTGTCCAACCCGGCTGTGGCGATACGGGTTCCGTCAGGACTCCATTGCGGTTTATCTTCTAGAAAATTGACTCTGTTGAGTTCACAGAGATTCGCGCCTGATTGTGCATCCCATATAATAATTTTTGTACTATCGACATTCTCAGTACTACCGATGTATTGGGCAGCTTGCGACCTGTTCGGACTCAAGTAAGCTCCTCTTGTTCTTGGAGATAATGAATCAATATAATAACCTGCGAAGCCATCGTACATCACACCGTCGACCGTCAAATCATTCCCGTTAGCTGACCAAATAATATTACTGCTACCCGGTACAGTAAATAGTACTTGCTGTGTATTCACCTCCCAAACGGCGGTGGTGCGGTCGGTGCTGTACGCAGATACAGCCAAGCGATTCCCATCCGGACTCCAAACGAGAGCATAGATCGGATATACGCTGCTTGACAGTGTCGTTAGTTTTTCACCGGATACAGCATCCCATAAGAGGACGGTTTTGTCTTGATCACTTGCCGTGGCGATATATTTCCCGTTTGGACTCCAAATGACGGTATTGACGATTGCAGTGTGCCCCTGCAGGGTATCGAGTATTGTGCCGGTACCGGTATTCCAAATCAGAACAGTGGAGCGGTCTGCGGTAGCTATTTGGCGACCGTCCGGACTCCAGCATGACTCCTGATAGAACGCGAAATTACCAAACGTAAAGAGCCGTTTTCCCGAGGCAGCATCCCAGAGTATGGCACTGCTATCACCGCCTCTTGTGAGGATTCTATCTCCGGCAGGTGACCAATATGCATGATACACTGCATTGCTGTGACCTCGTAGAATATGCACGGTATCGCCCGTGGTCGTATTCCAGATGATAGTTGTGCTGTCCATGCTGCACGAAGCAATGCGTGTGCCTTCAGGATTCCAGCTTAGACTCTTGACA
>JBPOHH010000846.1:0-1542 GCA_052035765.1 Bacteroidota bacterium | reverse complement strand
AAAATCGCCCTTGACAGCACGTATATCCGCATGGCGAAAGCGGCTTATAATCGCGAACCCGACCCGTATATCATCACGCGGTCGATTGCATGTTACGAGCGCGCGCTGCTGAGCGGGAATTCACGGTATGACCGTTATGCATTTCAGGGACAATCCGGCGAGCTTTCGGCGTCCGAACTGCGCGGGAAAGAACTTTTTTTCAGTTCCCGGCTTGCGTGTACGAACTGCCACAATGGATTTAATTTTACGAATTACTCCTTTGCCAACAATGGCTTATATCAATACTATACAGACCCCGGACGCTTCCGCCTCACGCATAATCCGAGTGACAGTGCGCTCTTCAAAGTGCCCTCGCTCAGGAATGTCGGGCTCACAGCGCCGTATATGCACGACGGTTCGATAGCGACGCTTGCGGGTGTGATTGAGCATTATAATTCCGGTGGCGCGCCGCACAAACACAAAAGTAAATTTGTCAAGCCGCTCAATTTAACGGCGCAGGAAAAGCAAGACCGTCTCGAATTTTTGCTGTCCCTTACAGACAATGATTTTATTCATAATAGAAATTTTGCCCCATGAAAAATGTAGTTGTACTTCTCGTCCTCTCCTGCCTTTTAGTACTGAATTCCTGTAGTGATACGCCGACCACGCCTACGACACCGGCCGTTTATGACTCTACCCTGTATTCCTTAGATTTCCAAGGGTTACCTGTTATTGCTGCTCCTGCGGACAATCGACCTACGGTTCAGGGTGTGCGCCTAGGCAAGATGCTTTTTTTCGAAACTATGCTCTCGAAAAACGGCACGCAGTCGTGTGCTACCTGTCATCAACAGAAAGATGGATTTTCGGATATCCGGCAGTTCAGTATTGGAGTGGAAAATAAACCCGGCAAACGTCAGGCGATGGCATTATTCAACCTTGCGTTTCACAAAAACGGACTCTTTTGGGATGGGCGTGCGGCGTCGATACGGGAACAATCCTTAAAACCGATTCAAGACCCGCTTGAGATGAATGAAACGCTGGAAAATGTGGTGCAAAAGCTGTCGGCAAGTCAGACGTATCGCGATCAATTTATCCGCGCATTTGGGAGTGATACGATTACACCGTTGAAGATTTCCCTTGCTTTGGAGCAATTCGAGCTCACGCTGATATCGGGTAATTCCTTGTATGATAAGTCGGTACGAAAGGAAGCAGTGCTTACAGCCGAACAAGAACGTGGCCGGAAATTATTCTTCACTGAATTCGACCCAACCGGAAAAGTCAAGGGCGCCGAATGTTTTCACTGCCATGGCGGACCCGACTTTTCGAATCATGATTATATCAATAATGGCTTGGACATGGAAGCAAATTTCACGGATGTAGGACGCTTTGAAGTGACGAAAAATCCCCGCGACCGTGCGAAATTCAAGGTTACTTCGCTCCGCAATATCGCCGTCACGCCGCCCTACATGCACGACGGACGTTTCAAAACGCTTGAAGAAGTGGTAAATCATTATAATACAGGCGCTAAGAATTCCTCAACCGTTGATATTCTCATGCAGTACA
>JBPOHH010000573.1:0-3380 GCA_052035765.1 Bacteroidota bacterium | reverse complement strand
GTTTAATATCAATGCCCGGTTGATATAAATCAAGTGTATGTCTCGAAAATTGGAACAGAAAAAATGCATAGACTTCTCGGCAAAGCTCGGGCAGTAATGGTAAATCCTGTAAGGTGTCTCGGAGGATATCTTCATCTATCCTTATTAGATTATCTCTCCAGTATTGACTATCCGGAAGATTCCCAAATATTCCAACATCTTTCCTAGCTTTCATTGGAATTTCGGTGTCATCATTGTCATAATCTCCCGACCAGCTTCTTTTTATGGCAAAGTATAGGATTGATAATTCAATTCCTATCGGCGTACCAAATTTCTCTAAAAACTGAGGGTACTCCTTCTGGCAAACATCCCAAAAATTGCAGCTCAAATGTAGCTTCTCGTAGATATAATCGCGGAGCTCTGTTGCATCTTCACCCCTATCATAAAAGAAGTGCAGTTCTTCCGTCTCTTTAATGATTCTATCTTCTTGATTCCATTCCTCTTCCGTAATACCTTGTTTCGGGTCCCACGGTTCTCTTACGTTTTCAGCGTCGCGCTGGCTTCTACGTATGTAAATTTGCCTGCTCAATATATACCTCTTTAGAAGTTCAATAAGTTTTTTGAGTTCTGTCGTTTGCTTTCGGAGCTGAAGCCGCCTAAATAACTTTCGGTCGTCTTGAGGTCGGAGTGTCCGAGGGCTTCGCTGATGGCGGCAACGGATACGCCGGAACGTAATAGTACCGTAGCATACGAGTGTCGGGCTGTGTATGTGGTGAGATCAATCGGCAGTTCTAAGTTTTTAGCAATTTTATGAAGCGATTTATTCAGCACTCGTACAAATGTTGTCTTTGCGTCGTGTTGCTCCTGGGAAGTGTTTTTGTCATTGAGGAACGGAAAAATATACCCTGACTTGCTTTTGTTCCCATGCCTAGCAATGATGCTGCGTATATGCTCTGTTGGCTCTGTATCTAGCTCGATGACGTTCTCGGTTTTGTCTGACTTGCTGCGCTGGGTTTTTTGACGGAGAAAGGTAATCGTGCATCCTTCTTCATGAAATTGGAGCTGGCTGTATTTAAGCCGAATCAGGTCGGCAACGTTTATGCCGTTGCACAGGTACGAGAATATCCAAAAGTCTTTGGCTCGTTGTTCGGGCAGTGAACGTGGTTCATAGTCGAATATGGCTTTAATTGCTCCGAGAGATAAGGCGCGTTTGTTTTTCTGTGCTGACGGAATTTCAAACTTGCCTTTGCCGAATGGGTAGATTAATTTGAGTGTAGGGTCGGTTTGGATGGCTTCATTATAGATTGCACGGAGTGTTCTGCAATATATCCCGATAGTAGCATGAGAAGTACCAAGCGCTTCCAATGCTGCTGAATACCGTTTCAACCAATGTACAGTAACATCTTCAAATCGTAACTTCGGGAGCTTGGTAACGGGCTTTTTCTTGCCACTGGTGATACTTTCCTTGTGCTCTTTCAGCTTCCCGTGGCAAAATGCTGCAATGGACTGCATCGTACCATAGTAGGTTTTTGCTGTTCCGATGCGGTTCTCTGTTTTCAGTTGGTCCATGTATTTTTGGAATGCAGTAAACACATCGGGAACGGTAGGGGGAGCGGATGCTTCTTTGAGAAACGCTTTTTTGAATGCTTCGGGTGTGAATTCAGGCATTCCATCGGTCACGGTGCGAGCTTCGGATTTTATTGCTTCAATACGATCCCGAAGTTCCTTCTCTTCTTTCCGTGGCTTGGGGGAGTGAGCACGTTCATACATCTCTTCCGATGCTTCCAGCATCACGGGAAAATACCATTTAGTTTTCCCACTGCTTATTCGGAGTCGGAGTGCATAATTACCATTTCTTTTGATGAACCGTCTATCCGGCACTACATCAAAATACAGTTGCTTTTTCATGTTTGTTATGTGGATTTGTTGAAAAAATTCGATACTCTATTCGATACTCTTTTTCCTGATTCGATACTCTATTCGATACTCTACTCTTCAAATCAGTATTTTGAAAGTGATTCCGAGAGAGGTCGTAACTGTTATTTAATCAAATACTTATCCAAACATAACAAAACATTGAATAATAAACAAATAGTATATTCTCGGTGACTGTTAATCAGAGGGTCCGCGGTTCAAGTCCGCGAGTCGGAGCACTCAAAAGCCCTTGCACAGTAATATGTTGCAAGGGCTTTTCTTATTTTGGGTTGACCACTATACGAGAGTTTGATACTCTATTTGCCCCTCTTTTTTCACTCATCAGACGTCGTTTCCTCCTTAAACGGACTCCGCTGCGTCCACTCCGTCTGACGGATATACTGAAAGACCGGCTTGAAAGCGCGATTAAGCAGCGGACCCGAATGCCGGATATAACAGCACATCTCGTACGGCTCAGCGCCGATATTACTCTTCATTTCCATCGCAGTGCGCCCGAGAATGAGCATGGACTTTTTCTTCGTAATCGACGTTTTTACGTCGTCGTAGAGCATGTTGAGATAGATCGCATGCTCGTTGTTAAAGTCATAATTCAACCCGATTGCATGTGCTTCGCAATTCTCGCCCCAATAAATAAGCGAACAAAACCCCACCATCTCGCTGCCGAGGTAATACCCAATTAATTCAAAGTCTTCCTGCATACTCAGCTTGAGCTGCAAGAGGTACGTGGCGTCAAAATGATTGATCCGCACTTTTGCTTTATTCGCTACATTCAGATAAAGAGTTTGTATAATCTCCAAACTCGAAGCTATCTCCTCAGCCGTCAAACTTCGCCGCTCGAGCGCCGCCCCTTTTTTGATTGTACTGATCGCTTTCTTTTTGTATTTCTTATTCATCGCTTTCAGGTAATTGTCGAACGTTTCCCACTCCGGACGTATCGTAACGATCATATTCGGATCGACCTTGAACCGACGGTATTTAAACACCGACAAATGCTTCGACGCCGCAAATTCATCCTCATAAAAGTCTTTGATTAATTGTACATTGATACTGCCGCGCAATTTCTCCGCCCGCCGAATCTGATAACACGCATCGGCAAGCCCATGATACGCTTCCTCATGCGTAATGTCCGGCGAATACATAAATCCATGATTACCCGAGAGATGCGTATGACCACAGACCAGCACCCGCAGCTTCGCCTTTTCACGGAGCGTGTTTTTGAGCTTTTGCAGGGGCTTCGTGGCATCCTTGGGTGAACGGTAATCGGCACCCGTAAAAACGACAATATTGAAAATTGCCGCTCCGACGGGTTTTTTGTCTTTGTAGAGCAGCACATACCTGCTTTGTTCGCTCTCATGAGCCGAATTCTCAATAGCAGCCAGGTACGGGCGCCGCATGAGTCCCTTGCTCTCCGGCACGACGGCATGCCAGTCGTCAAGCGGCACATAGTCGATAGAGTCAAAAATTGA
>JBPOHH010000361.1:0-2046 GCA_052035765.1 Bacteroidota bacterium | reverse complement strand
TAGGCAAAGGAGTACCTCTCACCGACGAACTCAAAAACACCATCCTCGCCCGGCAACGTATCGTCGATGCCAAGCAGCGCGCACTTGCCTACGCGACCTACAAGCCGCGTACCGAAGCGCAGGTACGAAAGAAATTACAGGAAACCAAGCACACGCCGCAGGAGCAAGACCTTGCGATTCAATTCCTTACAGAATTTAATTATCTCAACGACACCGAGTACGCTCGTATGTTTGTCAAGGATTTTTTGCAGCGTAAGCCGTCGTCTGCGAGTAAGGTGAAGATGGAGCTCCGCAGGCGTGGCATTGACGAGCTTGCTGCGCAGGAAGCAATTGAGCAATTTTTCCCCAAAGATGACACCTACACCCTTGCCCTCAAAGCAGCCGAGAAGAAAGTTCGCTCGGTAACTCACAAGCCGCTTGCCAAGCAGCAGACAGCGCTCGTCGGGTATTTGCAGCGGCAGGGATTCTCATGGGATATCATCAAGCAGGTTTTGGCTGAAGTATTACCAAAGGTGACTGATTTTGACGAAAAAATGTAGTATATTACGATTGAAATTACTGTTATTTGACTATTTAACTTCTTATTATCTATGACACATCAGGAATTATCCAAAGCAATTTTCGAGGTTTCGCATCTTACCGGTACATTTACCCTCCGTTCAGGCAAAGTGAGCAATGAATATTTTGATAAATATCTGTTTGAGAGCCGTCCGGCATTGCTTGCAGCGATAGCTGACCATTTGAAAGCATTATTACCGGAAAATGTGGAAGTGCTCGCAGGACTCGAAATGGGTGGAATTCCCATTGCAACGGCATTGTCACTAGCAACAGGATTGCCGGCTGCCTTCGTGAGAAAAAGCGCTAAGGGCTATGGAACAAACAAGGTTTCAGAAGGCGCTGAAATTAACGGTATTCCAATTGTGATCGTGGAAGACGTGATTACCAGCGGCGGACAAGTCGTCCTCAGCGCCAAAGATCTGCGCGATGCAGGAGCAAATATTCTCTGCTGCGTGTGTGTCATCGACCGCGAACAGGGTGGACGCGAAGCACTCGCGGCAGCAGGTATCGAAATGCGTGCATTATGCACGATGACGGAATTGAAGGCTGCGGGAGGGAAGTAAATCCGGGATACGGACTTTTATGGTACATAGAGGGTAACTGTATGAAATGTAAGATAATACTGCTTGTAACTGTACTGCTGTCTGCTGCTCTGCCATCCAATGCTCAACGCATCGAAATTGCTGCAACTCCGCTTGCTGCCGTGTGGAGTATACCGGATAATGGAGCAATCTTTGAAAATGCATACGGTTTGATGCTCAGTGTCTATAAGTCTGATAGTTCGCTCCTTCGCATTCAAGTGCGATATGACTATTTTGAGGCGAAGTTTGAACCAAGTTCAGGCTTGGACAATTCCTTCCATACCATAGGGATAGGCATTTCACGGCGAATCATGGACAGCGACCCTCTGCGCGTTTCCGCTTTTCTCTCGCTTGGATTTACTTCAGCGATTCAGGAACCGGTGGCTACGCCGGTTGTTCGTGACTCTCTCGGTAATTTTATTAGTTATTCGAGTAAAGCACCGTCTTCTATCAACGCTACTTTAGGAATTCAAGGTGAATATTATATTTCCCGCAAGCTTGCCCCATATATCGAAGCTTCCATCATACAATCAATTAAAACCAAAGCGTATGAGAAAACCCAATTAGAACTTTTTGCTCTGCGGCTTGGGGTGAGACTAAAGCTATAAGGTACTACAACATTACAAATCAAATTCGCCCAATGATTATGAATAGATGTCAATTTTCACGTATAACGTATTCAGAAATACTATGAATTTTTATAAGACTCTTATCCTCAATGCGATACTGATTTTAGCGTCGGTCATATCGGTCAGAGCGCAGTATATCGAAGCCGCGATTTCACCCCTGACACTTGCGTATCAGAATACAAACTACCATTTTAGGTATAATAATAGTTATAGCTTTTTAGTAGAGTTTAGCATGGAGGATGAACCCTCCGACCTGCTGTATTCTCTCCGCTATGAAG
>JBPOHH010000554.1:0-2258 GCA_052035765.1 Bacteroidota bacterium | reverse complement strand
TGCGCCTGCTGCTTTTACTGTAATTGTTCGCGTCGATGCCCCTGTGGACCAATTGTATTGCTCAAATTGTCCGGCATCTAATATCACGCTATCGCCTTCACAAAACGCCAGCTTGCCATTTGCGGTGATGCTTGGCACAGGAAGCGGACTCACCGTGACCGTGATTGGTTGAGATTTTCCTTTACAACCGCCTGCGTCCGTCACATCAACGGTGTAAGATCCTGCTTTCGTTACTGTTATCGTGCGCGATGTTTCACCGGATGACCACGCGTAGGCAGCATACGTTCCGGCGTCTAAGATCACACTCTCACCTTCGCATAAGGTCGTTTTGCTTTGTGCGGTAATCGTTGGTGAAAGTGAACTGTTCACTGCCACCGTAAAGCTGGTATCTTTGGAGCAAACACCGCCAGTCTCGGTCACCTTAATCGTTGCTATACCGGCGGTTAGCCAATTGACTACAATTGACGAAGTGCCGTCGCCGCTCGCTATCGTGCCTTCCGATGTTACCGTCCATTTATACGTATTGCCTGCAATATTAGCTACCGAATACGTGACGGGAGCGCTGTTGATACAGACAGCATTTTGACCGCTAATGATTGGTTTGGGTTTGGGGCTGACGGTCACGTTGACTATATTTGACTTACCTTTACAACCGCCTGCATCGGCGACATCCACGCTGAACGAACCAGGCTGTGTGACGGTGATTGTCTGGGAGGTCTCTCCGCTTGACCATTTGTAACTGGTGTAGCCTGCGCCGGCGTCGAGCACGATGCTGTCTCCCTCGCAGAGAGCCGGGCTACCGCTTGTGAGAATAGTCGAACTCAATTCATTACTAATACTTATCGTATAGGTTGTATCTTTTGAGCAACCTGATGTCAGGTCTTTTTCGGTAATGGAAAGTACACCCGCGCCGATAGCTGTCCAGCTCACCGTGACTTGATTCGTGCCATTACCGGCAGATATCGTTCCATTGGGTGTAATTGTCCACGCGTAGCTGCGATTAGGTTTCGAGGGAACGCTGTATTTCAAGCCGGAGGAATTGACGCACGCGGCATTTTGTCCGCTGATGATTGGTTGGGGCGATGGCAGGATAATAACCTTTGCTTCCGTTCGCTTGACGCTCGTGCAATTCGTTGTCGTGTCAAGAGTTTCGAGATAATAGGTGGTGGTGGTATTGATTACATTCGGTGTGGTAAATGTACGACCGACAAAGATTAGATTGCCACCGGTCGGGGCGTCGTACCAACGGAAATTTACATCCGAAGGGAAATTTGCAGCTAGTGTCGCTTTGCTGCCGGCACATTGGGATACATTATCCAAGGTTGGTTCGTTTGGAACAGGTAGGACAGTTATTTTTATTGGCTTGCGTCCGCTCGTGCAACCGGTCGATGTGTCTTTCGATTCCACATAATAGGTCACAGATTTGACAAGGGATGGAGTGGTATATGAGCCACCTGTTCCGACAGGTGAGGTAGATGTTGGCTCATCATACCAGGATATCATGTTCTTGGGGTCGCCTGCTACGGAAGCTAACGTCATGGATTTTCCAACACACGTACGTTTTTCTTCGATGGTAGTAATCGTTGGAATAGGTCTGACAGTAATTTTATACTTGGCATATTTAGGGCGATTATTGTCGTCTTTGACCGATAAAAATATGGTAGTTGATACAGTTGGTGTAAATGTTATTTCCGAAGTTGTTCCAATGGTTGTATTACCTGCTGCTTCATCAGACCATACATAGCGAAGTGTTCCGATTCCGGTTGCAGTATTTGATAACGTCAGTGGTACGAACGCACATACCGTCGTGTCTTTTGTGGGTTGAAGAGATACCGAATTGGTATTAACAGCCAGCACGACGGCATCATCCAACCCAGTGAGTTGTTTACTGAAAGATGGTGTAGAAGCAGGAGTCATCGGGAAATCGTTGGAAGTGGTCGAACCCGTCACATAGACATCTCCGGCTGAATTTACAGCAAGACCCGATAAAGCGTCGGAGGAGCTCCCTCCGAGAAAGGTTGAATAATCACAAACAGTTCCATCACTTTTAAGCTGCACCAAAACACCATCGGACGTTCCACCTTTGTAGGAGAATTCATTGAAATTTCCTGTTGGGAAATCAGCGGAATTTGTATAACCGCAAATTACCATGGCACCGGTTTGGTCTAAATATTTAATGTTTGTCATGTATTCTAAATCACCTGATCCCCCTAGAAACGTGACAAATAAAGGACCACCGCCGGTCGTATTGATTTTTA
>JBPOHH010000184.1:0-1733 GCA_052035765.1 Bacteroidota bacterium | reverse complement strand
CCGACAGCTACCGCCTCTCACGGGTGATTATCAAAAACGAAGCAGGTGATTATCCTGCCGACCTCGATATTATCATCCCGTCCCGCACGATTGATTTGCTTAAAAAAATCGATTCTGGCGTGGAAGTCTCGGTAACGAAAACACATGCGCAGTTTGTCTTCTCGAATGCGACGATTATCACCCGCGTCATCGACGAACGCTTCCCGCCGTATGAAAATGTGATTCCAACAGACAATGACAAAACTGTCGCGGTCAATCCTAAAGAGTTACTTGCAGCTATCAAGCGCGTGGCAATTTTTACGAGCGATACATCCAAGCAAATTCGCTTCTCGGCTGATAATAATTCACTTACCATCAGCGGTGAGGATGACGACTCGGGTAGTAATGCGTCCGAAATCGTGCCGTGCGACTATCCCGGAGCGACCTTCGAAATTGGGTTTAATTACCGCTACGTGGTCGAAGCCCTGCAACACTTGCTCACCGACGACGCGCAGGCAGAAGTTGCGTTCAACTTCTCAACGCCGACCCGCGCCGCGCTCATTAATCCAACCAGCGGCGGTGGCACATTGCTCATGCTCGTGATGCCCGTACGCTTGAGCTAATCCGTTCTTTCTCATAGTAAACCTCTTGGCTGCGGATTTCCGTTCCAAGAGGTTTTTTTTATCCTAATTTTTTGATAATTCGAATGCTTACACTCCTTACCAATATCTCCTCGCTTGTCACTTCTGCTTCCCACGGCGCGCTCTCGAAAGCCGGCACTGCCATGCAATCCATCGGCGAAATCCGCAATGCTGCCATGCTGTTTGATGAAAAAATTCTCTGGACAGGTTCGGCTGATGATGCCTCCGACTACTGCCATGCGCAGAACTATCATCCCGCTCATGTCATCGACTGCGCCGGTAAGACCGTGCTCCCGGGCTTCGTGGACTCCCACACGCATATCGTCTTCGCCGGTAGCCGCTCGGGTGAATTTGCCCGCCGTCTTCGCGGGGTGAGCTACCAGGAAATTGCTGCCGAAGGTGGTGGAATTCTCCGCACGATGAACGCCGTCCGCGCCGCCTCGCAGGAAGAAATCGAAGCCGTCGGACGCCGCCTCGCACACAGCGCGATGCGCCACGGAACGACAACTATTGAGATTAAAAGCGGTTACGGACTCACACTTGAAAGCGAACTCAAGCTCCTCCGCGCTGCCCGCACATTGAAAGCCGAACTCCCCATTCGGGTAATAACGACCTTCCTCGGAGCGCATGACTTCCCGCCTGAATTCAGTGATAACCGCGAAGGATATATAGATCTTATCTGCAATGAAATGATCCCTGCCGTCGCAAGCGAAGGCCTCGCCGACTTCTGCGATGTCTTTACCGATACCGGCTATTATACCGTGGCGCAGTCCGAGCGAATTCTCCGCTCGGCGCTCGATGCCGGAATGCGCGTGAAAGTCCACGCCGACGAACTCTCCGATGTGAGCGCTGCATCAATGGCAGCGGCAATCGGCGCCATCAGTGCCGATCATTTACTCTTTATTTCGGATGAGGGAATGGAGAAAATGGCGCTGCAAGGAACGATTGCAACTCTTTTACCGGGAACGGCATACACACTTCGACTTCCGTATGCACCGGCACGTAAAATGATCGAACGCGGTGCCGCCGTCGCGCTTGCTACCGACTGCAATCCGGGTTCGTGCTTTACGGAAAACATGCAAACCATCCTCTCGCTCGCCTGTTCGGGTATGA
>JBPOHH010000491.1:0-3334 GCA_052035765.1 Bacteroidota bacterium | reverse complement strand
CGCCGTCGGAATTCGCGCATGCGCATATTCCTCATGCGCGTAACCTTGCGCTTTTTTCGGATGAGGAACGTGCGATTATCGGCACCGCGTACAAACAGGAAAGCCGCGAAAAAGCGATTATGCATGGTTTTGAATTCTTCGGTCCGAAGATGAAAAGCATTGTCGAGCAAGCACTTGCGAATACCACCGGGACGGATGTTCTCGTGCACTGCTGGCGCGGCGGTATGCGGAGTTCGGCCGTGGCTTGGCTGCTCAATTTCTACGGACTCAAGACCCATCTCTTGGAAGGTGGCTACAAAGCATTTCGGCGCTATGCGTTGAATTCGTTTGAAATACCCAAGCCGCTCATTATTCTCGGCGGGAAAACAGGTTCGGGGAAGACGCATATTCTCCATGAAATCCACAAACTTAGCGCGCAAACGATTGATTTGGAAGGAATTGCGAGTCATAAAGGTTCGGCATTCGGCGCGCTCGGTATGCCCGCACAGCCAAGTCAGGAACAGTTCGAAAATATCCTCGGCGTTGCCTATCGTGAGATTACTCCTGAACGCCCGCTCTGGCTCGAAGACGAAAGCCGGAAAATCGGTATGGCTATGATTCCTGAGCAGTTATTCAAGTCCATGCGTTCAGCCAAGACGATTTTTATTGATATGCCGCTCGGACTTCGCGTGGAAGGACTCGTCAAGGATTATGGCACAGCCGACCGTGAAGGTCTCCGCGCTTCTATTCTCAAAATCAAAGACCAGCTCGGCGGAGATCGTACCAAAAAAGCGATAGCAGAGCTTGAGGCAGAACGTCTGGCGGAGTGTTTTGAAATTCTATTAAGTTATTATGACAAAACATATTTGCATGGAATTGAAAAACGCGAACCCGGCACGGTTTTCCGCATAGAAGTATCGACGATGAATGCAGCGGAGAATGCGCGGAACATTGTAGATTTTGCCTCCACAATCTAAAAAATCATCTTCAATCACAACAATCAGCGTCATCAGCGTGCCATCAACGCCTGACAAAACACAAAAACCATGGACACAATACGCCTCACACAATACAGTCACGGAGCAGGATGCGGTTGTAAAATATCGCCGCAAGTGCTTGATACTATTCTTCATTCGAGCGTTCCGCAGCCCAATCACGAGCGCTTGCTCGTCGGCAATGACTCCCGCGACGATGCTGCGGTCTATGATCTTGGCAATGGAACCGCGCTCATCAGCACGACGGATTTTTTCATGCCGATTGTCGATGACCCGTATAATTTCGGACGCATTGCTTCGGCGAATGCGATCAGCGACGTGTATGCGATGGGCGGTAAACCCGTGATGGCGATTGCCATTCTTGGATGGACGCTCGACAAGCTGCCGCCGGAAATAGCCCGCCGCGTGATTGAGGGCAGCCGTTCGATGTGCGCTGAGGCGGGAATTCCACTTGCGGGCGGACATTCGATCGACAGTCCCGAACCGATTTTCGGGCTCGCCGTGACGGGTCTTGTTGATATTCAGAATCTCAAGCAGAATAATACCGCGCAAGTTGGAGACGTACTCCTTCTCACCAAAGCCCTTGGTGTAGGAATACTTACAACCGCTGAAAAACGTGGAATTCTGCGCGAAACAGAAGTAAATCTTGCTGCCGAACAAATGATGAAGCTCAATCGAATTGGCGAGGAATTAGGCAAACTTTCCGGCGTGACTGCTCTGACGGATGTGACAGGATTCGGTCTCCTCGGCCACCTTTGCGAAATGTGCGAAGGCAGCAATGTAAGCGCGGAAGTGACCTACGCGGCAGTGCCGATGATGAATGGCGTGGACTATTATCTCGCGCAGAAGTCTATCCCCGGCGGCACGAATCGTAATTGGGCGAGCTACGGACATAAAGTAGCAGCATTATCCGACGAACAACGCGCCCTGCTCGCAGACCCGCAAACAAGCGGCGGACTGCTCGTAGCAGTACGTCCGGAAGCTGTGGAGGATGTACGGAAAGTATTTATACAATTTGGGTTAGAAGAATTTACCAACCCCATCGGCGTGCTGACCGAGCGTGGCGATGTGTCGGTGGTGGTAAAGTAATTCTAGTTTTTGGTCGTAGGGGCGAATTGCATACGCCCCCGTCGTGTAGGTCGGGCGAAAGCAATTTTTTGGTCGTAGGGGCGAATTGCATACGCCCCCGTCGTGCAGGTAGGGCGAAAGCAATTTGTCTTAACGGGAGAATAGCAATACCAATCATTACAAAAAAAATCAGCGTCATCAGCGTTCCATTAAAAATCATATCTCATGACCACACAACCCATTGCAGTAGTAATGATGTCCGGCGGATTGGACTCGAGCGTCTGCGCCGGCATCGCCCGTAAGGAGGGTTTCCGACTCGCCGCGCTCCATGTCAATTACGGACAGCGCACGCAGGAGCGCGAACTCCGCGCCTTCCACGATGTGTGTGATTATTATGCAGTTGAAAAGCGCTTAGTCGTTGATATTGGGTATCTTGCAGCAATAGGAGGGAGCGCATTGACCGACGCCTCAATAGACGTTCCGAAGGCGGATCTTGACAAACAGGATATCCCCGTAAGCTATGTGCCCTTCCGCAATGCGAATATTCTGGCGATTGCCACAAGTTGGGCGGAAGTACTTGGCGCGACAGCACTTTATATCGGCGCCGTGCAGGACGACAGCAGCGGTTACCCGGATTGCCGGGAGGAATTTTTCGAGGCATTTGAACGGGTGATTAAGGTGGGTACCAAGCCCGAGACATCGATTTCGATTCACACTCCGCTATTACATCTCAGCAAGAAAGATATTGTGACCCAAGGACTTCAGCTCGGCGCTCCGCTCGATCTCACGTGGAGTTGCTACTCTCACAACGACATCGCCTGCGGTGAATGCGACTCCTGCGCGCTGCGTTTGCGTGGTTTTGCGCAGGCAGGGGCGGTGGATCAGATTCCGTATCGGTGAGGAAAATTCGAAGGAGATCCACAAAATCAGAGAATTTATATACATTAATTACTGAAATCGGGATTAGTTTGTAAAGCAATAGATTACGCTACTCGTCAGATTTATCAGACAGTTCGACGGAATCACCTGAAGCCTCATCATCCGTACTGGTAATTGGAGGTGCTTCTTTGTCAATACGTCTCACTATTTCTTTGTTCTTTATCATGACGATGTATCCGAGCATTGTCTTAACAAAATAGAAGATTACCCATTCACTTTCAAATTGTTCACCGGTGATATTATGCTGCTGAATTTCCTTGAAAAATAATCGTAGGAATAAGGGTAAAGAGTCTAAAAACAGCACCCCGCCAATGACAATCACTGCAACGCTCAATACCGTCGAGCGATGGATA
>JBPOHH010000516.1:0-1819 GCA_052035765.1 Bacteroidota bacterium | reverse complement strand
GTTCATTTTCGTGAGCATGTCGGCGAGATATTCGTTGCCGCTTCTGCGTGCCGGGTCACCGGTGCAGCGTTCTTCGGTGCCGAGAATCTTGAAATTCACATTCGCAAGCTGCATGAGTTCGGCAAATGCCTTCGTCGTCTTTTTCGCGCGGTCGTCGTAGCTGCCTGCGCAGCCGACCCAGAAGAGAACATCCATTTCCGGACTCTCCGCTACCGTCTGCACGCCGGTACCTTCGGTCCAGTCAGCACGTTCGGAAGGCGAGAACGCCCAAGGTGTTGCGTTGTTTTCGAGGTTTGAATACGCCGGCTGCACTTCCTGAGGGAAATTCGCTTCCATCATCACGAGTGAACGTCGCATGCCGACAATTGCCGGAACATGCTCGATATTCACCGGACACTCCTGCATACACGCGCCGCAGGTGGTGCAATCCCACAATGCTTCGACCGAGACATAGTCGCCGATGAGCTTTTTGTCCATAATTGCCTGTTCGTCAGCCGTGAGCTCTTGTCCTGCTTTTTGCTTCATCACGAGCGGTGCTTTGTCCATTACCCGATCATGGATAGCGACGATAATTCCCCGTGGATCAAGCACTTTCCCTGTTTGGTTCGCCGGGCACACGCTCGTGCAGCGTCCGCAATGCGTACAGGTATAGCTGTCAAAAATCGTTTTCCAGGAGAAATCTTCGATATCGACAATGCCGAATTTCTCGACGCCTTCTTCTTCAAAGTTAATCGCCGGAAGAGAGTTATTCGGACCCAATTTGCTGAAAAATACATTCGGAATCGAGGTGAGCACGTGGAGGTGCTTGGAGAATGGCAGGTAATTCGTAAAGGCAAGTATGAGCACGATATGCATCCACCAGAAAATTTCATACGACATCTCGCCGAGTGGCAGCGCGCCGCCGACAAGATGTGCAACCGGACGCATCGCCCACGAACCGTCCATGCCGAGATTGACTTTCGCAGAGTTCTGCAGAAGGAGTGATGTCACAATTCCAAAGATTGTAAGGAGAATCATCCCCGCTTCGACCTTTTCACCTTCGACTTGAAGTCGTTTGATTTTCGATACATAGCGACGCCAGAGCGAGGCAAGAACGCCGAGAATAATTAGAAGGCAGAAGATATCGGTGAGGAGAGTCCAGACAGTATAGATGGGGCCGAGGAAATTGAATGACCAGCCGTCGTGGATGCCTTCGAAGACAGCTTCGGCGGCAGAACCGAACAGTATCATAAATCCCCAGAAGATACCGGCATGGATGGGTCCGGCGGTTTTGTCGCGGAGGATTTTCTTTTGGAATATCCCGACAACGAGCGTTTGCTTGATGCGCTCAGGCAGGCGATCCCAGCGGATATCGGGCTTGGCAAGCTGAAGGTACGAAATTAACCGACGCACATTCATGGCAAAAATGCCGCCCGCTACGCCGAAAATGAGAAGAAAAATGAAGTTCTTGATGTGCATAGAATATCCGATTAATGGAAGAAAGCGTTGCGAATAGGAGTGCAGATTCCGACCGCTCAATTTTTCAACTGCAATTTACGATAAACGGTCAAGAATGCCAACGAGTTTTGGCAAGCAAAGGGATATTTACGCCTGAATGCAGGCAATAAACAGTACGAGTATGCTATCCGGATTAGGTGTATAGCGGTGCAATGCTGCGCGAGAATCGGAGTGTTGGTGCGGTCAATTATCCGCGAAACTGCTCGACGGTAAATTTTCCATGGATTCTTGGGAATTTTCGTATAAATTACATCAAAAAATCAATGCAACCGGACGTTTTGAGGAGTACATAATGGCGACACATACCCTTTTGCCGAGGGAA
>JBPOHH010000429.1:0-1911 GCA_052035765.1 Bacteroidota bacterium | reverse complement strand
CTTCAATTGTGTGATACAAGTCCGGTCGGCACTCTACTAGGCAAATGTGGATGCTGCCGGACTTTTTTATGACGAGATGCTTGGCCGCCGGGAGACGGTAGCCGAGCGTTAAAGAGCGATAGCGGATGTGTCATGAGTATTCGTGGGTCATCAAGAGATGTAAGATGCGCTTACCTAGCTATGCAAACGCAGAATGAGATATTGAGAGCATGCAAATATCTGGGAGGAGTGAAGAAAAAAAGGCCGCAAACGTACTGAGCTTGACCTCCTCAAAGTTTCGTTATAGAGATGCACCGGTATGGTATTCGGAAAAAAATCGGACTTTCTACCTTGACAAACCTTTCTTCGTTTCTCGCGCAGCTCTGAATTATCTCTTCTTGTCATCTAGTATTGATTCTCCTATACGAGCCAATAGGAATTTATTCTTCAAATATGATAATAATCATAGATTTATCAAGAGAAATATCCCAATTTTGCAGTACAGTTATTACTTTCTATCACAGTTGTACGGAGCTCCTATGTTTACCATTGAATCCATTCTCATCCCGACAGACTTCTCACTGCATGCCGACGACGCGCTCGGCTACGCGAAAGCACTCGCCACTCCGCTGAATGCCACGCTGCACCTCGTCCACGTCATTGAGCCTGTCGTCTATCCGGTCGAGTGGGGATATTCGGGAGTTGGGTTTATCGATGTTGAGAATGAATATGTGACGGCCGCCGAAAAAGAGGTTGGCGCTGCGGTGAAAAAGCTTACGGATGAAGGATTTACGGTGAAAACGGCGATTCTGCATGGTCGGGCTTCCGAACAGATACTCAATTATGCCGAAGAAAATCATATCTCCCTTATCTGCATAGCAACGCATGGACGTGGAGGGTTCGAACATTTCCTCTTCGGAAGTACCACAGAAAAAGTACTCAGGAAGTCGAATTGTCCGGTATTCGTTGTGCGCCAGCGGAAAGGCTAAGTGATCTAAGGAGAAGGAGTTGTGGCAGGTGCAGGGCGCTGCAAAGTGGCGCTCACCGATTGCTTCAGCAGGCGCATTTGCTGTGAAAGTGGTAATGCGCTCATGAGTTTCGCGCGAACGACGGCGGGTGTCTCGCCGAGCTGCACCGAATGGACGCCGGCCGTGATTACCTGCAAGAGCTGCATCTCTTCTGAGTGGAGCGTTCGCAGCTTGTCACCAATTGGGAGCCAAAGAATATTCGCTGAAAAAATCCCCCACATCGTTGCAATAAAAGCAGTTGCGATGTGATGGATGAGCACTGTGGGTTCGCTCCCGGCTGCCGCAAGCGAAGAAATCAACCCCATCACTGTACCGATAATACCCATTGTCGGAGAGTACCCGCCCATTTTCGTAAAGAGCGATATATTCGCCAAATGACGCTCGGTGATAAAGTCCATGTCCGTCTCAGCAGTCGTCAGCAGGGCAGCAGGATCGGCGCCGTCAATCGACACTTCAAGTAATTTTCGTAAAAATGGATGCTTAATCTCATCTTTCCGCCGCTCAAGCCCCAAGATTCCCTCCCGACGCGCAATTGCCGAAAAATTTACGATTTGATTGATAATGACCTGGATTTCAAATTTAGGCGGGAAAAATGCGATGGCAATAAGGCGGGGGATGCGTTTGAACTGTTCGAATGAACTCCCGGCAAGTGTCGCAGCAAGCGTACCTCCGAAGACAATCACTATCGCCGGCAACACCCAGAGCGAGTCGAATGTACCGCCCTCAAGTACGAACGCACCAAAAATGGCGAGTGTTCCGAGTGTAATTCCTATGAGTGTGCTTGCTTTCATAAGCTCAAATTACCGTTATAGTTTCATTTGTCCAAACGAATTTTATTTTTCATGCCCGAGTTTCTAGATTTGGTAGAATTGATCGCCTCTTGCATGCGCCAATGTCTTTGCAC
>JBPOHH010000688.1:0-2489 GCA_052035765.1 Bacteroidota bacterium | reverse complement strand
ACCGATTGGAAGTCCGAGTATATACAAGAGAGTAGGATTATCCGACGAATGTGTCCACTCGATAAAACTGCTGATGACGAGCCAGATATTGAGCGATAGAATAATTGCAGCAGTGAGCCAGGAGATGACTTGTACCCACATTTTATTCGCAAATTCACCCATTTTCTCACGATTACTTGTGAATCGCACGAGCGGGATGACGGCGAAGGATAATTGCAAACTAAGGATAACCTGACTGAGAATAAGCAACTTATACGAACCTTCATCACCGGAAGATAGGATGACAATCACTGCCGGAACAATGGCAAGCATACGAGTAATTAACCGGCGGAGGAATGGACGAATCTTGAAATTCAGGAATCCTTCCATGATAATTTGTCCGGCAAGTGTGCCCGTGAGAGTCGATGCCTGACCTGCGACTAAGAGTGCGAGAGCAAAGGCTGCTCCTGCAAGCGTCGTGCCGAGAAGAGGCGAGATAAGTTCATGCGCTTGCTGGAGTTTGGTGACTTCGAGCCCATTCTTAAAAAACACCGAAGCCGCGAGAATTAAGATCGCAGCATTCACAAAAAACGCAGCATTGAGAGCGATGACGGAGTCGAAGAGATTGAACTTTGCGGCAGTTTTCTTGCCCTCAGTCGTTGTTTCAAAGGCGCGTGTCTGCACGAGAGCGGAGTGTAAATAGAGATTGTGCGGCATGACGGTTGCGCCGATAATTCCCGTAACTACAAGTAGAGCTCCGGGTTGCAGATGGGGTATGAATCCTGATGCAATTAGTCCCATATCGGGCTTGGAGAGGAACAATTCGAAGATAAAGCAACCACCGATGGTGATGACGAGAGTAAGAATGAATGCTTCAAACATCCGAACACCGAGATTCTGCAAGCTCAGCAGTAGCAAACTGTCGGCACCGGTAATGAGCACGCCCCAAATAAGTGGAATTCCAAACAAGAGATTGAGACCAATGGCGGTACCGATGACTTCTGCGAGGTCGCAGGCGGCAATAGCAATTTCTGCAAGTACCCATAAAGCAAGGGCTACAGGTCGTGGATAGGACTCCCGGCATGCCTGCGCGAGATCTTTACCGCTGACAATACCCATGCGGGCAGAGAGAGTTTGCAGGAGAACAGCCATGAGGTTGGACATGAGCAGCACCCAAATGAGCGTATAGCCGAATCGCGAGCCGCCCTCGATGTCGGTCGCCCAGTTGCCGGGATCCATGTAGCCAACGCTTATAAGATAGGCGGGACCAAAAAATGCAGCGACTTTTTTCCAGCCGCGGATGCCTTGCGGAATTTTTACGGTGCGATGCACCTCCGAAAGCGAAGCAGTTGTTGTTTTCATAAGGCAATGAATAGTAGTTGTTTAATCATATAGTTTCTGTTATTGCGTTGTTGTAATTCTCCGGTAACCGCTCTGCGTATGCCTCAGATTATGAATTCTTATCATAGTGAGAGCAAATTCCTTTGCATGCTTTATGCTTACATGCGGGAGACAGCCGTGACTGCAAAAAAAAGTTTTGTTTATTCTCGTGATTTGAGTAATTTTTCTCTGTGCAGTTCGACGTTCTGACTGCAAAACTATAAAAGTTAGGGTAGTCTAACAAATTATTTTTGATTAATTTTTTCTCCTATGATTTCATTTACCGAAGAGAATTAACTTAAAGCATTGTTAACATTAAGTACTACAAAAGAAAGTGATGCGCGTGTAGGTACAAATGAAATTGCAAGTCGCTTAAATGTCAAGCCGGCGACGGCGAATGATATGCTCAAACGTTTGAAGGACAAAGGGTTCATTGAGTATGAAAAGTACGGCAAAATCACGCTGACTGCATCCGGTCGCGAGAGGGCAGTGGTAGTGCTGCGTAAGCACAGATTATGGGAGACCTTTTTATATGAAAAATTAGACTTTACCTGGGACGAAGTGCATGAAGTAGCGGAACAATTAGAGCATATTCAATCCGAAAAACTCGTCGATAAGCTCGATAAATTCCTCGATTATCCTGAATTTGATCCGCATGGAGACCCGATTCCGAAGCCGGACGGAACGATATCGACATTTAATCGGCTCACGCTCACGGATATTGATGAGAATCAACGATGCAAAATTGTAGCTGTCAAAGATACTTCCGTAGAATTTCTGCAATATGCGCAGCAGCTTGGACTCGGAATCGGTAGTCAGGTGCTCGTCGTGTCGAAACATCCCTACGACCTGCTAACAGAGATAGAAATCAACAATAAGCGAATCACCGTCAGTCAGAAAATTATGGATAATATTTATGTGGTGTGTTTGCAATGCGAGGCAGGACAGGAATGTACGAATCGTAAGTGTTCGATGAATGGATAAAGAACTGCACTTCAAAAACTAGACATCAAAAAACCCTTTGACCGAAAAAGTCAAAGGGTTTTTTGTAAATAACATAATTGTAAATCAATTACTTACACATTAAACCTAAAATACAGTACATCACCATCCTGCACAATGTATTCTTT
>JBPOHH010000155.1:0-1738 GCA_052035765.1 Bacteroidota bacterium | reverse complement strand
TTGTAAAAAATTGGTTGAATTGATGAAAGGCAGCATCCGTTGCGAGTCTGAGCTCGGAAAAGGTGCAAAATTTATCATTGAATTTCCAAGCGCAGAAGAAGAATTATTTGAACATTAATACCTTATTTATCTATGACTACCGAAGAATCACTTCTTCACGAAACCCTCCTCGAGCTTGAATTTCCAACCGTTTTAGACCATGTATCGCGGTTCGCATTCTCAGACTTAGGCAGAGAAATTATCCTCCAAACTATTCCACTTGAAGATGCCGATTGGCTTCGTAGCGAACATGAACGCATCGACGAACTCCGTACGCTCCTTGCCAAAAACGAAGCAATTCCCCTCGACGGATTGTCCGATATTCGACCGCAATTACAAAAATCTCTCATTCAGGCAGCGTATCTACAGCCATCTGAACTTATCGCAGTCCTCGAAGCAATACGCGCATCGCGTCTGCTCAAAAACTATTTTAAGCAGTTATTCGAAAGCTGTCCGCATCTTTCAGGGTTCTGCTCAGCACTCCACGAAAGCAGATTTTTAGAAAAACACATCAACGATGCAATCGATGAGACCGGTAATGTGCGCGATACGGCAAGTCGCGAACTCGCCAATATCCGCCGAGAAATCCATGAAACTTCGGCAAAGCTCCGCTCACGCCTGCGGAAAATTCTCCAAAAAGTAGTCGAAGATGACCTCGCTATGGATGAATACGTGACGCAACGTGATGGCAGATATGTACTTCCGATCAAAGTCGAACATAAGCGTCAGATCCCAGGCGTGATCCACAGCGTGTCGCAAACCGGCTCGACGGTCTTTCTCGAACCCTCCGAAATATTCGAATCCAACAATCAACTCTCGATGCTCTATAATGAAGAGCAACGGGAAATCGTGCGCATTCTGACGACACTCACTGCTGAGCTCGGCGCTGAAGCACGCGAATTCCTGAACACAGTAGATGTGATGGCACACTTCGACGCGATATATGCCAAAGCGCAGTATGCCTTGAAACGTAATGGAATCAAACCGCAAATCCTCGATGAAAACCGTATCGAACTCCGCACTGTATATCATCCACTTCTCCAATGGACAGGAAATGCCAAGCCAATTCCATTATCCATTGAATTTACAGCAGATACGCGCGGACATCTTATCTCCGGACCCAATGCCGGCGGGAAAACCGTTGCCCTCAAAAGCATCGGACTTAACATCGCAATGGCACTTTCCGGAATCTTCCCGTTAGGCGACTGCGAAACGAATGTACGATCAATTTTTTGCGCTATTGGTGACCATCAATCCATTGAAAATAACCTGAGTACATTCAGTTCGCAGATTGTACGACTGCGTGAAATTCTTGCACACTGCTCGCCGCAGGCACTCATTTTAGTTGATGAGATATGTTCGGGTACTGACCCGCAGGAGGGCGGTGCTCTCGCTGCCGGAATATTGGACAGCTTCATCGAGCGCCGTGCGATGTTCGTGGTCACGACCCACCAATCTTCGCTCAAAAGCTATGCACTGAGTCGTCCGGAAATTTTGAATGCCTCGATGGAATTTGACGGTGCACGTTTGGTGCCGACGTATCGGTTCCAGTCCGGCGTGCCGGGGAACAGCTATGCATTTGTTCTTGCGCAATCTGTTGGTATTCCTGATGTTGTAATGGATCGTGCCAAGACCTATCTCGGTGATCGACACTCGGAATTAGAGGAAAGTATCGCTGCTCTTGGAAGATTCAAGCAAG
>JBPOHH010000765.1:0-1776 GCA_052035765.1 Bacteroidota bacterium | reverse complement strand
CGATTTGAACGGTATCCGGTGGAGTACCGAAATTCCGTACTTCCGTTGATTTGTATTTGTAATCACCACACTCAGTAGTAAACGTTAAGACAGGTGGCAGAGTATCCAAATCTTCGAGCGAGCGGGTTGCTAGAGCAGCAGGCCAAGTATAACCGTTAAACTGACCAAATCCATAGACATAGCCGCCGAATTTTGTTTCACTATTCACAAAGTGAGGACCGGGTGACATGAACTTGAATCCCCAATACAGATTGGTGGTCGGGATTCTGTTGAGTAGGAGCTGAGGATAGGATTTATATACCGTATCACCGTCAATAACGAGAGACTTAAGTTTGGTTGAATTTGGATCGGTGGGGTCACCTTCAACGACATAATTAAACCAATTGTTAATGAATTTCGGGTTGGAGGGAGTTTGAAAAAGTGTCCCTTTTAAGTATTGTTCATACGGTGTCACAACCACCATATCTGGATCAAAATTATCACCATTATCCCAATTCGCTGAATATTGGTATTGCATCAGAAAGACCGGCTTATCGGCTTCCCATACTGACACTCCGCGGAAGCCTTCGATAGCGCCTCTTGCTGCCCAATTGTTGAAATCTTCATAGAACTCCCCGTCGTTTAATCTGCCGTTTCTCTGACCTAAAAGCTGGCCGGTCATTTTATCATAATACTTCATACTCCATGATGTATTATTCTTCGAAGCCACTAAACGGAAGAAATCCCCCTTGTTATCTCGAATAAACTCAAGGTTCACATATTTTTTACCCCAAGCAGATACAGGAGGCACCATTTCCACCATGTGATCACGACCATTACCACTATTCTGCGGAAGCAGAGTTCGCTCATGATAAGAAATCACACCGATAGGCTTATTTCCGTGAATTTTAGTACCTGTTAAATCGAACGTGCCGATTGTAGTCGCATCACCGACCACATTATATACCTGTCCTTTATCTAATTTAAAATTAAGTACTTCACCTATTTTAGAACCACTTCGCGTCTTTGCGAAAGTTTTTCCCTTTCCTTTGAGGTTGATCGTAATCTCAGTTTCATCCTCTGATGCAATCACAATAAACCCTGCGCCTAACGGGCGGTATTCATTAAAGTCATAATAAGCACAGTGAATATAATCGGTGCCCCATGAACTGATAGGAAGACCTAAATACCCGTCCGATGTCACTTCTTTACCATTAAGGCAGTAGACCGAAATTGGCTTGTCTGCATAGATGTGTATACCGCGGTTGTCGGGTGTTTGGCTCGAAACGACCTCCCAGTCAAAAGATGCTGAACCATCCTTGGTACTAAAAGTTGCGACTTCGAGAGCTTTAATCTTTTTTGTTTTTACAAACGCCGACCCCGGAACTTCTACGGTTATTTGAGTGTTGTAATTAGATGTAATATAAAACTCTAAATTCAACGTTGGCTGAGCCTTCCCTTCATTGAGCGGCACCGCCAGCCAGTATTCTTTTCCCTGCGCCGAGGCATTGAGAGTAGAGGTAGAGATTTTCAGTTTATTAATAATTGCCTCGGTCTTTGCATCATGCGTCTGCGCTGTGACTGCGAGCGATGAAGCAAAGAGAGCAATTAAAAACATCTTAGCAAAAAATTTCATGGATTGTTCTCCTGAAAAAAAGTGAATAATAATTTATACTATATTTTTGATTTTATACTTCAAATTACAGCAAAATTTGCAAATACGATAGCAAAAATTTCTGATAACCACTATTTTGTCGTTTTTACCAAACAATGCATTACTTCGGAAAGGGTTACATT